>JBBQRC010000435.1:0-5236 GCA_038215215.1 Pirellulales bacterium | reverse complement strand
GCCTCGATCTCGGCCACACTTGGCTCGGTTCCGCGTTGTGTCTTGGACATGAACTTCATGACGCGTGCATGCAATTGTGCCCGATCGATATTGCGTAATCGGTCGCCCATCATCGCCAGCGTCTCGGCTTGAGCGATCGTGGCTGCAAGCGTTGCGTTAATATAACTGTTTAATGAAACGCCCTGTGCGCTGGCCAACTGCTGTGCCTTGGCTTTCAGGTCATCTCGCATTCGCAAGGAAAGCGTTGCCATAGTCAATTATCCAAATCGTAAAGTGTCGAGAATTGAAACGGCGTCATCACGTCCCATCCATGCTTGACGAGATCCGCCTGAGCAAAATCGCGAACGTTATAGGTGACAATGATTGCGGTTGCGGCGATGGCGGCCTCGATGAACTTGTTATCCGATTCATCGAGAAGATTCGGTCGCCAACTGAAATGGAGTTGAGTTTGGTGCGACAAAGAAATGAGATCCAAGATCAAATCAGCGTTCTGCTTCGCTGTCAGTCCGGTCAGCTTTCTTACGGCCGGTCGCTCCAAAACATCTGCGTACTCAGCCACAATCCCTTCAGTAAGCATAAGCGGAATTTGACGGTCGAGCACAGCCATCAGTACTCGATAAGCCAAGCTGCCTTCATGTCGACACGCTCCTGCCACCAATACATTCGTATCCAGAACGATGGGAGGGCAGGCGTTTTTCAATTCAGACCTCGATGGCAGTCACTGATGGTGATACCACATTGTGCTACATCGGTTTCCTGGTGTCAAGCGAATTTCGCTGGCAAACAGCAATCCTCTGCGTGCTGCTGAATCTGCGAAACAGGCAGCGAGAGCGGGCGTGGCTAAGCCTGTGCGCGACGAGAACCGAAGCGACCCCCGAGCTCTGAGACGACATCTAGAGTGCTGAACCCCTACTCGCAATTTTTCAGAACAGAAGACGAAGCAACTGCATTTCAAGTCGGGGAGCGAAAGGCGACTCACGTGCTACGCGTCGGGCAAGGGTTGACCTTTGGTCTCTGGCAGAAAGAGCAAAAACACTATGCCCAGCAGAAAAAAGCCGGCCAGCAAGGTCACTGCCAGGCGAAGTTCCATGGCGGATTTCATCCAGGCAGACAACCAAATTAGCACGGGAGCGGCCAAAATGCGGCCGACATTAAAACAAAATCCCGCCCCGGTCGCGCGCAAGTGAGTTGGGAACAGTTCGGGAAAATAGACCGCATATCCCGCATGGATGCCCTGGGCAAAGAAACCAAATAGTGGCAAGAGGATTAGCAGCAAGCCGTAGCTGTGAAACAGGCTGGGTAGCCAGCAGACCACGGGCGTCATCAGCATCGCCCCCAGGTGCATCATCATGAAAGTGCCGCGACGACCCCAGCGGGCACTCAGCGGTCCAAACGCCAGCATACCGACACCCGCCCCAGCGGTTTGAATGAAACCAAAGGCAATCTTGGAACGTGATGACGCATCGGCCGCGCTGGCTCCCAAACTCAATTGCAACTCCTTTGCCAAATCCTGCCCGGCGATGACGACGCCCCAGAAAGTAGCCAGTCCAACCATGGCCAGCAGCGCGCCAAAAATGGCTCGCCAGCGCCAGCGCGGCACTCCCAGCAATTCGCTGAAGCTACCCAGTTGTTTGGCTTGGTTCGATTTGGCAGCGACCCAGGACTCTGGTTCACGCACGCTGACACGCACCCACAAAACAAGTAAGGCTGGAGCGATGCCAAGCAGATACGCCCAGCGCCACTGTGTGCCCACGGCCAGACTAGCAGCCGCCGCAAGCCACAATCCGAAGACGCTGGTTGCGTGAAAAATCCCTCCAGCCCGTTCTCGCGCGCGTTGCGGGAACACTTCGGCCACGAGCGCAGCGCCCACGGCCCATTCACCTCCTACTCCCATCGCCACCAGAAATCGCAATGCACCTACATGCCAGACCTCCGAAGCCATGGCGGTCAAGCCAGAGAAGATGGAATAAAACAGAATCGTGATGGCCATCACCGGTTTGCGGCCGATCTTGTCGGCCATGGAACTGAACAGCAAGCCACCAAATGTCCCACCGATGAGAAAGATCCCTAAAAATCTTTCGCCCCAAAGTCTTACCAGCGGGTCGTCGCCGGAAACTTTCAATAGATCCGGCAGCATGTCCGCGCGAGTGATATTGTAGAGTTGCCCCTCAAAGGCATCGAACACCCAACCCAACGAAGCGACAGTTAGAATCAGCCATTGATAACGAGTGATGCCAGCGTACCACGCAGTGTTTTTCTCATTGAGTTTGCTATCGCTCATTTGCTGCCTGTTAGGATCGATTGATGAACAACTGGTTTGAACGCATATTGAGCCCATTCGGCCCGGAGCTAGCGCTTTCGGTTCACAAAGTGAGTGCCATTCCACTCAGTTAATTGAGCAATCGATCCTTAATTCCAGCAACAGGATGAAGAAGGGTTTAAGCTAAATCGATGGGCAGCGGTCGGTTTTGGCGAATCGACTCTTCTGCGAGCAGACATAGACCGGCTGACCAGAGGCCGTCGAGTCCCGAAGCGGCAGGCGCGCATTGACCGCGAACCATCTTGATGCACGTGGCAATCTCCTCGCGCAGTTCGAACACTTCGCCGCTGTGCGTGGCGATCGCGACATTCTCCAACTGCTCGCCATCAAAAACTTTCAGGAAGTAACTCGGTTCTAGAGTGCGATCCAACGCACCACTCCAACCAGCCCACAGCGCCCCCTTCGTGCCGCTCACCTTCACCGTCTGATGATGTTCAAAGGCGGCCAGCGTCTGGGAAACAACCGCGTAGGAGCCGTTGGCGTACTTGAACATTGCGCTGAAATTGTCAAAGAGCGCCGGACGTTGTGGGTCGCGCGAGTTTGCGTAAGCTACCAATTCGATTGGATCCCCGCTACTGGCCAGATACCATCGCGCCAAATCAAAAAAGTGAATGGGTTCCTCAAGGACCCAGCTACCAACGCGATTTGGGTCGTAACGCCAGCCCCCCGCGCCCAACCGATACGGCTTGCGCGAGAGTTCAACCAAGACATATTGAGGCTCGCCAATGGTCCCTTGATCGATGATGTGTCTGATCTCGCCCCACTGCGATGATAACCGCAGTTCATGGCCCACGGCCAGTTGCACACCACAGCGTGCGGCGCAGTTGACAATGGAGCGGCAATCGTCCAGCGTAATGGCCATGGGTTTTTCCAGCAACACGTGTCGACCGCGCTGCATCGCCGCTTCGGCAATGGCTCGATGCGTCGAACTGGGCGTAACAATATCGAGGATATCGCATTCCACTGCGGCAATCATCTGCTGGGCATCCGCGAAGACTTGAGCCTGCGGATATGCGGCGCGGGCTTCGGTCTGAGAGGCTAACGACGGAGCCGTAATTGCCACCAGTTCTGCATCGGGATTGGCCGCAATCGATTGGGCATGCAATTTTCCCCACGCGCCAAAGCCGGCGAGCGCGAAGCGTACGGGAGCGGTCATCTTAGGTACGAGGTCCTGTTGTCAGCGGAGTAACGGGATTGGGGATGCGACGCTGTTGGACATCATTTAAGCGACAGGTGGGCAGACGCGGCAACACGTACCTGGCAAACAGGTCGCATTCCTGCAAGTGCGGGTAACCGCTGAGGATAAACGCTCGCACTCCCATGTCTAGGTAGCGATTGAGCTTGGCCAGAACTTGATCTGGATCACCCACGATCGCGCTGCCACAGCCGCTGCGCGCCAAGCCAATGCCAGACCACAAATGTTCTTCGATATACAGATCATCCCCTGCTTGGGCGCGGAGTGCATCTTGGCGACTAACGCCGAGGCTCTGGCTGTCCTGAGAACGCTGTTTGATTTCGAGCCCCTTGGCGCGGTCGAGTTTCGAGATCAATCGTTCGGCCGCGGCGCGTGCTGCCGCTTCCGTTTCGCGCACGATGACGTGCACGCGGTAACCAAAATCGATTTTGCGTCCATAACGAGCCGCTTGTTCAGACATGCCACGCATCGTTTCCGCCAGCCGTTCTTCGGTTTCGGGCCACATCAAGAAGACGTCGCAATGTTTGGCGCAGAGATCCTGTGCCAGCGGTGAGATTCCGCCGAAATACAGCAGTGGGCCGCCATTCTGCTGATATGGTTTAGCTGGTTCACAATTTGGCAAATTGAACGCGTAATGTTCGCCGCGCCATTCAAATGCACCCTCGGTGGTCCACAGTTTCTGAAGAATCTGAATGATCTCGCTACTGCGCGCGTAGCGCACTTCATTGCTTTCTTTTTTGCCGGGCAGATCAGAGGAAATGATATTGATGCACAGGCGACCTTGGGAGAGATGATCGACGGTAGCGATGGCTCGAGCCAGCATGGGCGGCCAGACCTCCCCCAGGCGGAGCGCTACCAATTGATTGATCTGTGCCGTCAGCGGTCCCATTGCCGCCGCAAACGTCAGCGCATCCTGTCCAGCGATCCAGCCCGACGGGAGCAGCACATTTTGATACCCCAGCGCGTCCGCTCGTTTGACGATTTCTCCGCAATGTTCGAAGCTACTGCGCAAGCTTCCATCGGGCACTCCCAAGAATTCATAGTCGTCTGCGCAGATCGCTGAGAACCAAGCCATTTCCGCTTGGCGCTGTTCGGTGCGTATCATTAGCGGTGGGGTGATCATCGGGCATCTGTTGGCGAGTATCGAGCGTTGTCGGCGAGGATTTCCTATATGAGCGTTTCGGCTATGCCATTAACTCTGGTATCACTCGAGCTGGCTCGACGCCGGTTAGACGTTGGTCGAGCCCCTGTGACTTAAATGTAAATCGCTCATGGTCAAAGCCGAGCAAGTGCAAGATGGTGGCGTGGAAGTCATGCACGGGGCAGGGATCTTGGACGATGTTGTACGAGAATTCGTCGGTTTCGCCGTAGATCGAGCCGGCCTTGACTCCGCCACCTGCCATCCACATGGTGTAGCAACGAGGATGATGATCACGACCGTAATTTTGCTTGCTCACACCACCTTGCGAATAGATGGTGCGACCAAATTCCCCTCCCCAAATAATCAAGGTCGAATCGAGTAACCCGCGCTGCTTGAGATCTTCAATCAAGGCGTAACAAGGCTGGTCCACGTCGCGGCACTGATCGGGTAACCTGCCAGCCACATTGCCGTGCGTGTCCCAATTATTGTGATAGACCTGCACAAACCGCACGCCACGTTCCACCATGCGACGAGCGAGGATGGCAGTGTTGGCAAACGATCCTTTTTTCTGCACATCGGG
>JBBQRC010000434.1:0-5239 GCA_038215215.1 Pirellulales bacterium | reverse complement strand
CTCACCCTAACCCTCTCCCCTGAGTACAAGGGAGAGGGGACTCGCAAATTGCTTAACCCCGTGCCATTGACTCCTGACCCCTTAACCCTAACTCAAGCTATGTCGCCCATGTAAACCAATAGGATAGCGTGGCCATTTTATTGGCGCTATGCGCGGGCTGGGAAGAAGCCGTAGAGCTTGTCGCGTTGATAGCAAATCTGGAAACGGTTTCCTTGATAAAAAGTTGCTGATTGGTAAGAAAGTCGACTTGACCTTTAGTAGGGCTAGCCTCTATCTTCACCCTCGTTGCTGACAGCGATTGAAAACTCAAACGCGGTGAGCAACAACTGTTGGATGAGGTGTGGTTGCACTGAACTCGGACATCACTTGTTAGTGGTTTCAAAGTTTGCGACCAGGGAAAAAAGTGATCTTGTGCACGGATGCCGGATTCGCTATTTCCTCCAGAGGCCAACTAAGTAAGTCAGGTACACGACCGACACGACAGCTAGTCCCAGCGACTGTTGATCGGATCGGAAAGGTATATCGCGGGGATCGCGACATGGAGGTTTCGATCCAATCCGCAAAATGAAAATTGGCTCCCGGATAGTTAGCGCGCAGTCCTCCGCCCCCCTGGGACTCGTTCACATATCCGGGAGCTTTTTTTTTATCAGCCAGTTCTTGCGGCTGATCTCTTGCGCCATCATGGATGACGCTGCCCCGCCACTTTCGCCGGCCAACGCCTGTGTTGTTGTCGTCGCCGCTCCAGGCTGCTGCTGGCCTGAGGCGCGGCAAGACAGTGTGCCCTAGATCGAAGATGGTGACAACTCGCTATAATCGCCAGAGTCCAATCGAGGCGACAAAGTTCTATATCTGTTCCGGAGATTCCCCATGAGATGTGCGCTAATGGTTCTTTGCCTACAGACAGTCATGTTGACGACGGTGATGGCGGACGAAGGCATGTGGTTGTTCAATGCTCTTCCGACCACCAAGCTCAAAGAAAAATATGCTTTCGAACCGACCGAGGCGTGGACCCAACACTTGATGCTATCGAGTGTTCGATTTAATTCTGGCGGCTCAGCCTCGTTCATTTCCAGCAACGGATTGGTGCTGACAAACCATCACGTGGCCTCGGATACGCTTTATAAACTTTCGACACCTGAGCAAAACATCAACAGCGATGGCTATTACGCCAAGAGCACAACTGATGAACTTAAGGCCCCTGATCTTGAACTGAATCAACTGGTCTCGATTGAAGACGTGACCGATCAAGTTAATGCGGCCGTCAAGTCGGATATGGACGCTAGTACAGCAGCCAAGTCGCGGCGCGCGGCCATGTCGCGAATCGAGCAGCAATCGAAGGCGCAAACCGGTCTGCGCAGCGACGTCATCACCCTGTACGGTGGCGGCCGCTATCATCTCTATCGCTACAAGCAATACACCGACGTGCGGCTTGTCTGGGCGCCCGAGGCGGCCACCGCTTTCTTTGGTGGTGACGCGGATAACTTTGAGTATCCAAGGTATTGCTTGGACGTCACTATTTTTCGTGTCTACGAAAACGATCAGCCGGCCAAGATCGAAAATTTTCTTGAGGTTAACGCTAACGGTGCGGCGGATGGCGAATTGGTTTTTGTCAGTGGTAATCCTGGACGCACGCAACGCATTTTGACCCCTGCCGCGCTGGCTTTTCAACGTGATTACCGCATGCCTCGCGTTTTGGATCTGCTGCGTCGCAAAGAAATCTTGCTACAGCAATACGCACTGGAAGGACCCGAGCAGGCTCGACGAGGACAGGACGAACTATTTGGAATACAGAACTCGCGGAAGGCCTACACGGGGATGCTGGCTGGTCTGCAAGCGCCGAGCTTTATGAATGAGAAGAAAGAACTTGAAAAGAAGATGCAGGCCCAGGCGGGGACCGCCGACGCTTGGCAAACGATTGCGGACGTGCAACAGGAACGCAAGAAACTGCTCAATCGCGAGGGTTCCCTGCGGAGCCAGGTGTATGGGTTTGCCGAAGATCTCGTGTTGATGACGACCGAAGACCAGAAGCCCAGTGACGAGCGTCTGCGCGAATTCAGTGACTCGAATCGCGAGTCGTTTGAGCAAGAACTTTATTCGCCCGCGCCACTGTACGATGATTTGGAGCGTCTGCAGTTGGCCGACGAGCTGGCTCGTTTTGTCGAGAAACGGGGTGGCGATGACGAGCTCGTCCAAAAGGTTCTGGCTGGTCAAGGGCCGCGAGAACGCGCCACAGCGCTGATCGCCGGCACTAGTCTCTTCAGCGTGGATGCCCGTAAGAAGTTGGCTGCGTCCGGAGCGGTTGGCCTTGCGTCAAGTAAAGATCCACTGATCCAATTGGCCCGAACTCTCGAGCCCGAATATCGCGCGCTCCGCGAACGTACCGAAGAGCTGGATGAAAGCGAACGCCAGGCCTACGCTAAAATCACCGACGTCAAGTTCAAGTTGGAGGGCGAGTCGACTTATCCCGACGCCACGTTCACGCTACGATTGGCATTTGGACAAGTCAAAGGTTATCAAGAAGATGGGCAACAAATTCCGTCCAACACCACCATGGGTAGCGCCTTCGACCACGAGCGTGCGCATGCGAGCACCGATCCATGGCAACTCCCGAAGAGCTGGACGGTAGCCAAGAATGCCATCACGAGTTCCACTCCCTTTAATTTTGTCTGCACGGCGGATATCATCGGCGGCAACTCAGGATCACCCGTCGTCGATAGTGCCGGTCGGATGGTGGGCATTATCTTTGACGGCAACATCCAGAGCCTAACTGCGGATTTCTATCACAGCGAGACGCAAGGGCGTGCGGTGGCGGTGCACATCGCCGCAGTGCTCGAAGCCTTGGAAAAAATTTACGGTGCAGCCGCCTTGAAAGCCCAGATCGGAAAATAGACACGGGGCCATTTGAATCAAGCCCCTTTTCCGTTAGCGCGTGTGCATTAGCGCGTGTGCATTAGCGACTAGGGGCGCGGACGACATGGTCAAGCAGCAGATAGTTGTGATTTTGAAACTCGGTGATCTTGCCTGAAATGATCCATTGGCCGTCGGTGGCATCGTCGCGGCAAGCTTGCAGGACACGTTGCGAAGCCAGATTGGGAAGCGCTTCGAGTGTTCTGGAATCATCGAATGTGAGTGACAACCGATCACCGCTCAAGCGGCAGGTTGCTTTGCGGAACTCCATTCTCGAGCCTTCTCGCAATATCTGTTCCGTGACAGACTGCGGAGCTTGCACAACGTTTGTCACTCGGTCACCGTCTGCGGCCAAATTCGAGGCAACGCCAGCGACAGCGATGACCAACAGGATCCATGGCAAGCGCGAGTTCAGCGGCCACTTCGAATTTACTCGCCGACGCAAATGATTGCTTGGGAAAATCACAAACCTACCCCTTTAACTTCTACTTCTACTTCTACTTCTACTTTTGAGCTGCTACGTATTCGACGGCTACTTTTTGGCTTTCGGTAACACCATGGCATGCAAGCAGATCACGCCGCCGGTTGTCAGTAGGGCCCAGCCCAACCAACTTGGCGGTTTCACGTTTTTGCGAGGCGATGGATGCACGTTCAGGTACAATGACGTCCCGAAATCTTGCGAGGCAAGCTGCGAGTTTTTTGCCATCCGCGATAGCGCTCGGGTGCTCGATTCATTGAGCACGAAGGACTCAACCATGCGAAATTGAATGCCCAGAAGAAACAGTAAGACACCAATCATGAAGTATCGGTTGCGATCAAATTCCATAGTTGAGTCCACGAATTACGCTGGCGAAACAAATTAACGAGGGGTCCATCTCCCGTTATCGAATGCGCGAGGCGCCCGGCGATAGCATTTCAATAAAAAGCCGTTTGGCCGAGTTGCACCGATTTTCGGGTCGGGCACCTGGCGCTTTATTAGTCCGGTCGCCCAAAGTTTCGATGGAAGAGGAGCACGATGCCAGAACTCGCGAGCGTAAGGCGACTGCAAGGTTGGACGGCCTTGAGCAGTCTCGGGTTGCTCGGCGTGACATGGCGTCTGTGGACTCCTCAGAGTATTTTTCCGCAAGTTCCCGTCAGCGGTTGGTTATGCGCTGCCCCACCTTATGCGGATTGGCTGCTCCTTGCCTGGTTATGCATTGCCTTGACGGGGCTGGCCGCGGGCTCCTGCTGGCCGCAGCGACTGCCCCAGGCGCTGGATGGCTATGGCTGGAGCAGTGTTTTCGTCAGCCTGATGGCTCTGGTGGCACTTGACCAGCATCGGTTGCAACCTTGGGCGTATGAATTATGGATTGTCGCCTTGATCTGGCTCTGTTTTCCCGAATCAACGCGGCGGCTAGGGTGGTTACGGTTGATCTTGGTCAGCCTCTATTTCTATTCGGCCTGCAGCAAGTTTGACTTTGAGTTTTTGCATACGGTGGGACAGCAGCTATTAACCACTGTACTCGGCTTTATTCAGATCGATGCGCAGCAGCTTCCTATGTCGCTGCGGCTGGGATTGGCAACGACTTTCCCGCTGTTGGAATTGGCGATTGCGGTTGGGCTAGCGATACCAGGGTCACGTCGCTGGGTAGGAATGTTCGCCATCTTGATGCACCTTGGACTCATCCTGACCCTCGGGCCACTGGGCTTGAATCATCGCCTTGGGGTGCTGGTGTGGAACGCGCAAGTCGGTTTGCAAGTCTATTGGCTATTCGTAGTCAATCCGGCTCATCAGGACTTTGACGACAGCGACCTGCGACCGTCACCCACGCCGTACTTAGCGTGGTGTCAGTGGCGAGCGTTGCTGGGTCGAGCCGTCTTGACGTTGGTGTTGCTCATGCCGTTGACCGAACGCTTTGGTCTGTGGGATCACTGGCTGAGTTGGGCGCTCTACGCGCCTCACAGTAGTCGGCTAAGGGTTGAAGTGGCCCCCAGTGCCATCAAGCGACTCCCCACAAGTCTCCGCCAACTACTGCCCGAAAGAGCCGACGATGATGAGTACGTCGCCTGGATCCCATTACCGATCGACGCCTGGAGCTTGCAGACGCTTGATTCGCCGATTTATCCGCAAGTGCGATATCAACTGGGAGTCGCCGAAGACATTGCGGCCAGGATCGATTCCGAGTTTCGAATTCGAGCGACGATGCTAGGTCCCGCCTCACGTTTCACCGGTCAGCGAAATCGCATCGAACTCGACACGCGCAGCGAGATCGTCAAAGCGGCCCAACGATTCTGGCTCAATACGCACTTCCGTCGCAGCCACGCGGTGCATTCCGACTAAAAAAGGCTGTCA
>JBBQRC010000433.1:0-5240 GCA_038215215.1 Pirellulales bacterium | reverse complement strand
TGACTTAAACTCATCACGACCTCCGTGTGGATGACTAGGTTTGTAGATACGCACATTCTGTGCGAAATCCAGTCCCGCACGAAGGTCAATTTTTCCTCCTAAATCACCAGTGAGTAACGACTTAAAAGCTGCACGATCTCTGAGTACAAGGGAGAGGGGACTCGCAAATTGCTTAACCCTGTGCCATTCGAGTCTGACCCTTTGGAGGCGATCCGATTTCATTGGTTTTTTCTGCTCGCCGGAGAGGGTCAGACCCCTTTTCGAACAGGCTCTAAGTACATTTGCTTCCGCAACCTCACGGAGAAAGCACGATGATTCTCTTACCTGTGTATTACCTTGCGCTGTCCGTCTTAAGCGTTGCGAACAACGGCACTTCTGCTGATAAGTTTGTCGTCGAGCACCCCACGTTGCATCATCTCGGATTTGAATGGTCCATCCAAGGAGACGACAATCGCAATGCGGCGGTTGAGGTTAAGTTTCGCGCAGTGGGCGAATCTGCGTGGCGTGAGGCTTTGCCACTGGTTCGCGTGGGGGGCGAAAATGTCTATCGCGAGCGGGAGCATTTGGATTACACGGTGCCTCAAGGATTTGCGGGCAGTATTCTGAATCTTCAGCCGGGAACGGAATACGAGTGCCACTTCGAGTTGACAGATGCTGACGGCACAAGCGGCGAAACCACCCAGACTGTCCGCGTGCGAACGCGCACCGAACCGCAACCGTTTGCAGGAGGCCGCACTCTGCATGTGTACGCCCCAGCCTATGAGGGGCCGCGCGAAGAACCAAGCTTCACAAGTCTCCTGCAAGCCTACTACGGCGCGGGACTAGGCGACTGGAGTGTGGTTTGGGAGCGTCGCGTTCAACCTGGCGATACCATCCTGGTGCACACCGGGCTCTACAGATCAGAGCGGTTGAACTACGTCGATCCGATGATGACACCCTTCGATGGTAGCATGTCGTTGACGTCGAAAGGGACTGTCGATAAGCCGATTACGATCAAATCTGCCGGTGATGGAGAAGTTGTCTTTGATGGCGATGGTAACCACCGGCTGTTCGACGTGATGGCTTCCCATTACCACATCTTCGATGGCATCACCATTCGCAATACCGACGTGGGTATTTTTGCCGGACAGAAGGAGGTACTTGGTGCCGTGGGCTTGACGGTCAAGAACTGCCGCTTCGAAAATGTTGGTTTTGGAGTTTGGACGGAGTATGCGGGCTCAAGCGATTTTTACATCGCTGACAATCTGTTCTTAGGTCGCGATGATCGCTTTCGTTTGGTCGGATGGACCGGTCCGCTCTGGGCTAGCGCTGGTCCATTCGGCTCGCATCAATTGACCAGCTATTATGCCGTCAAAGTCTACGGTCCAGGGCATGTTATTGCGCGCAATGCGATTGCCTATTTCCATGACGCCATTGGCATCTCGACCTATGGCACGCCACCTACCGATCCCGCTCAGCGTGCATCTTCGATCGATATTTACAATAACGACATGCATCTGCTTAACGATGACTTTGTTGAGACCGATGGTGCAGTTCACAATGTGCGAGTCATGAACAATCGCGGGGTCAATGCGGCTCATGGTGGCTACAGTGCCCAACCGGCTTTTGGTGGTCCCGTTTACTTCATTGGAAACTTGGCGTATCACGTCCCCAGCGTCAATGTCTTCAAATTTTCCGCTAAACCGGCTGGCTTGTTCGTCTATCACAACACGATCATCGGCGAACAAGGCTCTACAGACCCGACTGCTAACGTACACTTTCGCAACAATTTGTTTTTGGGCCGCGATACTCCCGACCGCGGTATCATGACCTGGGCCAACGCAACCGACGCCTACAGCTCGGACTACAATGGCTACCGACCCAACACCGGCGTTGACTCGCAATACAAATGGCTGAGTCCGAAGGCTGGTCGTCGGATCTACGAGCCTGATCCAGAAGACTGGCTTAGTTTTGCCACACTAGCCGAACTGCGCCAGGCGACACAGCAAGAACAGCACGGTATCGAAGTGGATTTTGACATTTTTGAAAAACTATCGCCTCCAGATCCATCCCAGCGCCATGCCGTCTATCACGCGATGGATCTCAATTTCCAGTTGAAAGCCAACAGTCGTGCCGTGGATGCCGGCGTGGTTATTCCAACTGTAAACGACGACTTCGTGGGACGTGCTCCCGACCTTGGTGCCCTCGAGGCAGGCAAGCCCCTGCCGAAGTATGGACCACGTTGGCTAACGTGGCAGCCATTTTATCGCTGAGAGTATGTCGCTACTTCGTAGCTGTTTCGGAGGAGCATACTATCCAAGCAACAATTCGCCCGCTAATCGTCGACTGAAAAGCACCTCAGGAGAACTTCGATCACTGCGTCTTCCAAGGACTGCGGGAGAATCAACCAGCAGCAAGCCAACGCGAGCGACCAGCTACGAAGTAGCGACATGTTGTAGCCCCGGGTGAGTGATGCGAGCTTCTAGCGAGCGGAACGTAACCCGGGGTTTAGGAACCGGATTGTCGGCGGTGAGCGGTAAGGCCACTATGCAACTGGATACGTTCGAACCGCAACATCTATGACAGTAACCATGCTTCGAGGGCGTCGCAGTTCGCGCAACGTTCCAGTGCGTTCGCGCCAAGCGTTGGCCCGATCGCATCGTGTCAGCATTTGTGTATCAGCCCTCCAGGCGTTGCGGCGCAAACTCAACTATTTTTGAAAATGCGTTCAGGCAACGACATCTGCGGTTCTATGCAGGGCAACCGTCGAGTTTGGCGAGGTGATGGACGCAAGATTTCGCCGCAACTTCGCGCAGCCGCTGGCGACTTCTTCCGCTTTCCACTCCTCAGCTTTGAGTGAATCAAGCCGCAACAGCAAGTGAATATGTTTGTTCATAACCGCAAAGCTACCGACGGAAACTGCGAAGATTTCCGCCAGTTCTTCCAATCGTCGTTCGATCCAACCTTTCCGGTCCCCCGAGTTCGAATCCTCCCCTTCGGAGAAGAGAAAAGCCCTTCTGACGCTTCTTGAAATGCGACGATACCAACGACTTACGGCGAAATCTACCAATGTTGAACGGGTTATCGTCATCTCTGGTTCTAACTACCGCTGTCATGAGATTGCATCGCGTGTCCTTTTTTTAAGCCGCGTAAATTACAAACCACGATTTGTACCGAAAACCTCTACCGGTTGAACATCGAGTCTGCAATTTGGCCATCGAAGGTTCGCGAATGGCTCACCCAAGGTCGTTAGGCTCGTTTTTTGGCAAATCACGGGCCCTTAGTCAGACGTCACGGTAGCGACCGGAGCTGCGTAGCATTATAAATACAAGCTTGTTTGCAATTCATGTCACTAATTTTCATCAGTGAAAAAAGGTCAGCCATGTCGAAGAAGCGAAGCGGTAAGGGATTTACGTTGGTGGAGCTACTGGTGGTTATCGCGATCATCGGCATCCTGGTCGGTCTATTGCTACCCGCAGTGCAAGCGGCCCGCGAAGCGGCTCGGCGCATGCAGTGCTCCAATAATCTGAAGCAGTTGGGACTAGCGCTTCAGATGTACCTGGACACGCAAAAGAAACTGCCATATGCCAGTAACTTCGTCGACTCGATTGCCGCCTGCGGCAACTTTGCGCTGATCGGTAATCCGCACCACAGCGGCAATGTGGGACTGTTGCCATTCATCGAACAATCCGCACTCTATAACCAGATCAGTTTTAAAGAAGGCGTCGACAACGGCACCTTGGTTAACCGGCCATTGTTGGCCAGGAAATACATCTCCGTTTTTACCTGTCCGAGTAACGCCTTTGCTGGCTCCGGTCTGAATGTGAATGGCGGCAACTTCGCCGGTTTCAATGGTCCAGTGCAGGAGGGCATGTATCGCTTCTCGGGGGGATCAATGAACAACACGATGGTAAACACTCGCGATTGTACGATCGCCAGCCCCAGTTTTTGTTTGAATGCTGACGGCGGCATCAATGGAGGTTGGACCTGCGTTCATAACAGTCCAAGCTCCATTCGCGGACTGTTTGCGCGCGGTGTAGCCAGCATGCGTATCCAGGATGCAACCGACGGCACCAGTAACACAATTGCGATGGGCGAGACCAAGCCCCACTATTCCGAGTTCGGCGGGCTGTGGACATGGAATGTTCCCATGACGCTCTTTTCGCTCAAGATGAACAGCACCTTCTTGCGCAACGCGGAACAGGCCAAGACGGTCAGTTGGCTGAACGCTCAAGGACATGCCAGTTATCATACCGGTGGTGTTCAGTTTGTCTTCTTGGACGGCTCAGTTCGCTTTCTCTCCGACAGCTTGGACTATCCCACCTACTGCCTGTTGGGCGATAAGTCAGATGGCAAGGTTATTTCTAACCAAGAGTAGTTGCCTGAGTGCGAGTCACGTCACACCTATCGGTTGAAGGATAATTATGAAGGCTGCTGCGAAGTTCCTGGTCTGCTGTGGGCTTCTGGGATCATTGGTTGGTTGTTGGAGCAATGATGGCCGAGTCACAGCGACTGGCGAAGTCACGTTTGACGGGAAGCCGCTAGAGGAAGGCAACATCACTTTCGGCGGTGCCCAAGGCGCGGCTGGAGTGGGCAAGATTGCCAACGGGAATTTCTCGCTTAGCGAATCGGGTGCTGAGCCGGGCGTCCAGCCCGGTTCGTACGATGTTTTGATTGGCTCCTGGGTCGAAGAACGTGGCTCGGTGCGCGACGACGGCAGTTTTTCACCCGGAATCACTCGCATCCCCTTGATCTATCTCGATGCCAAGAAATCAGGCTTGAAAGCCGAAGTCAAAAGCGATGAGAAGAATCATTTCAAGTTCGACCTGAAATCAGATGCAAAGTAGTTCGTAGTTCGCGGTGGATCGAATCGAAAGGACTGAATGGCTATGAACTTGTCGGCGGCAGGCTGGCGATGGCAGCCTTTGATTCCTTTTAGCCTTCTCCCACTTTTTGCTACACGAATTGCGAGCACCAAAGTGCTGCGTCCCCGTACCCTCCTTCCGATCAGCTCAACGCTGGACGCGAACGTATTGGAATACATCGCGCGAACAACGACGACTTCGAAAAATAGTTACCACAATGGATGTTGCGGTTCGAACGTAACCAGTTAAATGGCGGCATAAACGCTCACCGCTAATGCCTTTGCTTCGAGCACCCCGGGTTGCGGGGGGGGGGGCCCCCCGCGGGCCCCCCCACACCCCGGGGGACCACCTCCCCCCCCCCGGCGGGGGGGCAGGTGTGTTTGTGGGACATTGGGT
>JBBQRC010000432.1:0-5244 GCA_038215215.1 Pirellulales bacterium | reverse complement strand
GGCACCGACTTTGCGCACGACGGAACGGTGCTGATCAGCGAACGCCTGCTCCCCGATTATTTTCCTTGGCGCAATCAAAACGGAGAGCCGTTGGGGGTGGTTGATATTGGCTTGGTAAAGGCCAAGCCCAAAACAGATCTGGTGGCGCTGTGCAACCAACTTCGCCACTTGGCACCAGAACAGATCGAAGTCTATCGCACCGCCGACTTGATTCATCAGGAGCTAAGATTCTGGTCGCGGAGTACACCCATCGGTGTCATTTTCGGTATCGGGACCATCATGGGCTTAGTCGTTGGCGCCATTATTTGCTACCAAATTCAGTTTACGGACATTACCGACCACATGCCTGAGTTCGCCACGCTGAAAGCCATGGGTTATCGCCCTGGTTATTTTTGGAGCGTGATTTTGTGCCAGTCTTTTTACTTGGCTTGCATTGGCTTTGTCCCAGGAGCAGCGCTGGCTTGGGGACTGTACTCTTTATTGGCGGAAGCCAGCGGTTTGATCATGCAAATGACCCTTGGCCGACTCGCCTTGGTCTGGTTGCTCACCTTGGTGATGTGCCTGCTCAGTGGCGTCTTAGCGATCCGCAAGCTCTTTCGCACCGACCCTGCCAGCCTTTTTTGACATGCAGCCACTCGGGGCCGTTGGATTCTGGGGCGTCAGGTATTCTTTTTTCCTCCATCGCGTATGCTACCAAACCTTTGGCAGCTTGATGCGCGACTGCCCGGCTAATTCCTGGTGCGGCAAATGATCCCCTGACGATGCTGGCGGATTCCCAGACGGCGTTCCTTTTTCGAGGCCCATGGCTTGATACTAGAACTTTTAGCGGATGCTGGTTTTTCGTCTCTTTTTACTAAAGAGGCACTCTACGTAGTCGCCAGTTTGGTGGTCATTGAGGGGCTACTGTCCGTTGACAATGCTTTGGCGATTGCCGCGTTGGCCTCGCATTTGGAGCCCAAGGAACGCAAGATTGCCATGGCAGTCGGGTACGCGGGGGCATATGGGTTCCGCCTGATTGCGTTGTCCATCGCCTCTTTCATCATTCACAATCACTGGTTGATGGTCGTGGGTGCCGCTTATCTCATCTGGCTCATGTGCGATCATTTTGACGAAGACGAAGAGGCCTTTGAGCACCCGGGGCAGCCCTCTCGGCACACGCATAGCTTCGGCAAGACGATTGCCATGATCGCCTTCCTCGACCTGAGCCTCAGTTTTGATAATGTGGTCGCGGCGGTTGCTTTCGCACGTGACAACATTTGGTTCGTCTATCTGAGCGTCACCATCGGTATCATCACGTTATGGCTAGTCGCGGGCTATTGCATCAAGCTACTGGCCAAGCACCCTTGGCTGGAACACACGGCCTTTATTTTGGTGGGCTTTGTCGGTGGCCTACTGTGTTTCGAGCTGTTTTGGGACCAACTTGTCCAACGCGACGTGAACCTCTTTCGTTGGTCGATTGTAAGTGGTGAATCGGGTCACTATCACGTGCAAAAAACGGCCAAATTTGGTGGCATCCTGGCGATCATTTTGGGGCACTTGACGTACGAAAAGGTGCCTGGAGTTAAGCCTCTGTTTCGTCCGCTGTTTGCGGTGCTCGAATATTTCTTCGCGGTGGTGGCGCGAATCGTTGCCGCAGTTTTTGCAGTGTTTACTTTCCCATTTCGCCAGCTTTACAAATCACTGAAACCGAGCGCTCGCTCGTAGCCAACTAGGCCGCTGGAAATTCGCTTAATCTTGACCAGCCGGCGTTACCGAGGCCCCTCGGTCGTGCCTGACTTAGGGGGCGCCGGCAATACCAATTGGGGCGAGGTCGAGGGGATTTGGGCGGCTAAATCCCTCAGCCCACGCAGAATCGTTTGAAATTCGGCCTGGGATCGCAGCGCGATAAACTGGGGATTGGTCTCGATCCGCTCGTAGCGAATCAAGACAACGTGCACCTCTTCCGCGGTAATGAGTTGTCCCGTGAACCAACCGGCTGGCAGTTCCAAATACTGCTTCCATTGTGTGTCGACCTTTGCTTGAAGAGCGGTGACTGCTGGCGACAGTTGCAGTACAAGCGGGCTGACCGCTGTTGCTGCGGATTGCCCCAAGGGCTCGTTGGTGGCCGACACAGTTGGGAAGGCCTGGCCGTTGGCGGATGAGGCAGAAACCGCCGTAAATCGACTGAGGGCGCTAACTAAGGCCTGTGCCGAAGCTGGCACCACGCCGGCTGAGCCTGGTGCAAGCTGATAATAACTTTGGGTGGCGAGGATGTCAGGTTGCAGGACTGCACCGCTCAGCGAAACGCCAGCAAATAAGCCGCGACTTCGCGAATACGCTAATATCTCCGCTTGAAACCTGCCATCGGTGGCCGCGCTCGCGTAGCGTCCTAGTGGCCCAGCCGCCACAGAAGCATCTGCCCCCAACGTGACTTTACCTTGACGCAAGTTGGCCAAGCTCTGAGGTGTGCGAAAGACCAGCACAAGATCAGTCGCTTGCACCCCAATTTGCCAGCCAAAGCTACCGCCACCGAGGGTGATAAATTCAGGCGCCAACCAATTTCTGTTTTGATCGCGGGTGACCACCACGCCACGTCCGCCGCTGACACCAACCACAAAAGCGCCCCGCAAGTAATGCGGGACAATCGCGATCGCATGTGCCTCGGAAAGCAAGTGTTCGGGTATTCGCTCAACGTTTCCGTTCGTCAGCTCTTGCAAGACTACTGCCGCTTCAATCACGACGCCGGATTCGGATGAGACGGGACTATCCGGTACCTGCAGGATTTGTGCGCGGACCGGGATGCCAACTGTTAATCCCAGCAGCAGCGATGCTAGAGCGGTGCCTAACGAAATGAGACGCTTCATATTTTTACAAATCCTTTTGCAGGCAATGCGACTTGAGCGGCGTTTAATTCAACTTAGCAAGTCGAGTCCCTACCTACGTTGACAGTCGGTACCGTGAACAGCCGCATGCGTTATCAAAGTATCCATTTGGTCTGCTCATTTCAACCCGAGTCCCTGATGTTGAAACCGGGGGGAGCCAACTGAATCCGCTGAATGCACTTGTTCTGTTTGCCCAACTTCCCTAAAGATCCTTGAACGAAGAACAGAGCTGGGAACCGTTGAGTTGGGTTACCGATATGAACGAAGTAGAAAGTTGGCGTCAGGACTTAAGCAGCTCTGATGTGGATATTAGGGCCAACGCTGCGGAGCAGTTGAGCCACGCTGAGGGTGCGGCGACTGCTGCCGTCGAATTGGTGACAGCCTGTGGCGACGTGGAAGCTGTCCAGACCTGGGCGGTTGCCGCCTTAGAGGAACTTGGCCCCCCACCGCTGACTGCGCTACCCTTCCTAACCGCAGCGGTGTTGTCTCCACATGCTTTGGTCGCTTATTGGTCCGCAACGTTGCTGGGACGCCTTGGTCCCGATGGGTCGGATAGCCAGACATCGCTCGCGCACGCGGTGCTGGAGTCGACGGAGGGAGCGGTGCGCGAGCGCGCGGCTTGGGCGCTGGGCCAGGTCGGCGCCAATTCGACTTTAGCCCTGCGCGCCCTGCACGAAGCTGCGGCTACGAATAGCGTTCGACTCGCCCGATTAGCGAAAGAATCGCTGCAACAAATCGGCAGGTGATAGTCAGAAAAAGGCATGGAGGCCTGCACGTGACAACGAGATCGAGGAAGTCGAGCCGTCGCAAGTCGAGGGGCGTTGGCGGCTATAGTCTGCTCGGAATTGGGAAATCTAAATCGATGATCTGGGTAGTCGTTACAGCCATCTTTGGGAGCGGGCTGGGTGGATACCTGAAGCCGGATCTCCCTATTCTCGGGCCATTGATGCGGTCTCTGAGCACCGGCTCTCAAGCAGACAAATCTTTTCAACCAGTCGATAACCAATTCCCTACGCCGTTTCCTAATGCCAACCCGCCAGCGTCAACGGTCCCTGCGATCGGTGCCCCAAACGCTGACGGCCAGTTCGTTTCGACGCAACGGCCCGGCGAAAACCTGCTGATCGCCTCTTTTAATATCCAAGTATTCGGCGAGAGCAAACTCGCAAAAAGCGATGCCATGGCGGTAATTGTGCAAACCATCCGCATGTTCGATATCGTGGCGATCCAGGAGGTTCGCGCAAAAGCGGACGAGACTTTGCCGCGGCTCATTGCCCTGCTCAACCAAAATGGTCGACGCTACAACTACCTTATCGGACCGCGACTCGGTCGCTCGGTGAGCACGGAACAATACGCGTTTGTCTACGACACGAACCGCGTCGAGTATGATCCGAGCTCAGTGGGAACAGTGTCAGATCCCGCCGACCTGCTGCATCGCGAGCCCTTCGTGGCACGCTTTCGCGCTCGCACCACGGTACCCGAACGCGCCTTTACATTTTGGCTGGCCGACATCCATACTGATCCCGATGAAGTGGCCACGGAAGTCTCTGCCTTGGCGGACGTTTTTCAAATGATGCGTTCTGCCAGATCCGACGAAGATGACGTAATCCTGCTAGGGGATCTCAACGCTAGCGAATTTCAGCTCGGACGATTGGGACAAATTCCGGGGATTTATTGGGTGGTCCGCGGGGCGATGACCAACACGCGACAAACGAAAGCTTATGACAACATTCTGTTTGATAGCTCCGCCACGCGCGAATACACCGGCAAATGGGGCGTTTTCAACTTGGCTTCACAGTTCGGGCTGTCAATGGAACAAGCACTGGAAGTCTCAGATCACTTTCCAGTCTGGGCCGAGTTTGGGATCTGGGAGGCCAACTCGCAACAATTCACGCAGCGTAACCAAGGTGCGCCGACCGTGCAGCGTTAGAGTTTGGCTTCAATCAGAAGAATGTTAGAGACCAGCCGGCTTTTCAGGTGCATCGCCGGCGAGGATTTGGGCAATATGCATTGTTCGCAACGGTAACTTGCGGCGACGAATAATCCCGTCGAGGTGCATCAGGCAACTGGCATCGGTCGCAGTCATGATTTCGGCCCGCGCGCGGACATGATCCTCCACCCGATCGGCTCCCATCAGGACCGACACTCCCTCTTCAGCGACCGCAAACGTACCTCCAAACCCGCAGCATTCGTCCGGACGCTGCAATTCGACCAATTCCAGGTCCTCGATCGATTCAAGCAGACGCCGCACTTTACTCGTCTGCTTGCCCACCAGCTCCGAGCAGGCATCGAGTCGCAGTTCGCGCAGTCCGTGGCAACTGCTGTGCAGCCCCACGCGGTGGGGGAATCGTACCGGGATGCGATCCACACCCAGCACATCAACCAG
>JBBQRC010000431.1:0-5249 GCA_038215215.1 Pirellulales bacterium | reverse complement strand
CAGGTCTGCGAGCAGCCCAGCGATTGGCTTGTCGCTGGTAGCGCATTCCTTTTTTAAGCCCTCGGCGATCTGACCATGGTGATCCCAGCCGCCGAGCGAGACCTGCACGAACCGCACGCCCGCTTCGGCAAACCGGCGCGCGAGTAAACATTGACGACCGAACTGGTCGGTTAACTTGTCGCCGATACCGTAGAGGTCGAGCGTGGCTTTCGATTCCGAGGTTAAATCGACCAGCTTGGGCGTCTCAGCCTGCATGCGAAAGGCCAGCTCAAAGGATTCGATGACTCCTTCCATTTGCTGATCCACCTTAAGACGTTCCAACTGCCGATGGTTCATCGTTTGAATCAGGTCGATGCGGCGCCGCTGGACATCTTCGGAAAGTGAGGAGTCGGTCAGGTGGCGGATGGGAGCTTTATCCGGTGAAGCCCCCACGTGCTGGATGGCCGTGCCCTGGTGAATGGCCGGCAGGAACGCGCTGCCGAAATTTCGCTCGCCTTCCTGGGGCAGGATCGTAATATAGGATGGCAACTGCAGGTTTTCTGTACCCAAGCCGTACGACAGCCACGAGCCCATCGATGGTACGGTGTCGAAGAGATTACCCGTGTGGAGTTGTCGGATCGCTACCGGATGGTTTGGGCTGTCTGCCTGCATAGCTCGCAGGATACACAGATCGTCCGCGTGCCGGGCAATATGCGGCAACAGGTTGCTCATGTAGAGGCCGCATTCCCCCTGGTGTTCGAATCCTGAAATCGGGCCCAGCAGCCGTGTATTTTCAAGACCAACTGTGGCTTCGGTATCCGGCAGCTTGTAAGGCAGCGGCTGACCCGACCCTTTCGCGAGGAGTGGCTTATAATCAAAGAGGTCCATCTGCGATGGGCCTCCGGACATGAACAGGAAGATGATGCGCCTGGCTCGCGGCGGAAAGTGAGGTCGTATTGCAGTCAAAGGTGACTCCCCGTCCTCCGTGATCTTTGCCGCAGTGGCTTGCTGCTGGAGCATGGCGCTGAGTGCGAGCGAACCAAACCCGCAACTCGTGGCCCGGAGAAAGTCTCTTCGAGACGGGGCTATTGCGTAATTAGGAATATACATAGTTGTCTTACTCTCGAAACAGGAAGCCATTTGAACCGAGAACAGCATGACACAACTGCGTCCAAGCCACGGATCGATTTCCCTTGGCATCCTCAGTTGACTGGTCTAGGAACGCTATTACCGTATCGCTTTCATCCGAGGTGGCCGGGCGGCTAATCGTCAGCAGGTATAGCTGATTGATCCGAGCCCGCTCGTCATCGGGTTGGTCAACCTCCAGTCGCGCAGCCAACCTAGCGGCCTGCTGTTTCACGAACGGAGCGTTCAGCAGGAACAGTGCTTGAATCGCAACGGTGGTCTTAGGCCGTGCACCGATGATGTCGCTCGGATGAGGAAAGTCGAAGACACTGAGAATCTCCAGTTCACCCTGCGGGCGATCGCGCAAGAAGGGGAGGTAAACAGTGCGACGGTTGATGATGTAATCCGGAATCTTTCCAGCCCAGGTGGCCGGGTTCACCTTACCGCCCAAGCCGTTAATGTTGTTTTTCAGCTCCAGTCCGAGCGAGGGACCACCGCGCCCAAAATCAAGTTGGCCACTGGCCGACAGCATCGCGTCGCGAATCGATTCGGCCGATAGACGCCGTCGAGGCATCTGCCACAGCAGTCGATTGTCGGGATCGAGTTCCGCCGCCTTTACTTGGTGTGTCGACGCCATCTGATAAGTCCGCGAGAGCACCATGTGGCGGACGGTCTTCTTCAGCGACCACTGGTCCATTTCGCTCATACGGACGGCGAGGAAATCGAGGAGTTCCGGATGGCTGGGCGTTTCTCCATGCACTCCGAAGTAATCGACCGTACGAACAAGGCCCTGGCCGAACAGGTGATGCCAAACGCGATTGACCAGCACGCGTGACGTCAGCGGATTGCCAGCATCCGTCAACCAGTGAGCCAACTGTAGTCGACCGCTCGTCATCTTCGGGATTTCGAAATTGTTCGCGACGGACACGGCACTGAGAAATCCGCGTGGGACGATGTCGCCGAGTGACTGGAAATTACCTCGCCGGTAGATCGGCGTATCCTTCGGTTGATCAATATCGCGGACGGCGAGGGCTCTTTGCGGAAGGTCTTTCTCTTCCTCCATCGCGATTTGCGCAGCCAACTCTTCCAACTGCTGATTGATTGCCGTCGCTTGGGCAAACGCTTCTTGCTCGGGGTCGGTGACCGGTTTGGCCTGAGCTAACCCCTTGGCACCGCCGCTGTAAAACTGGATCGCATAATTGCCGTCACCCAGATCAACCGCGTGGGTGTGATTGGTTCCCCCGCCCATCCAGCCGGGAACACTGGCCTGGGCCAAAACACGCAACCCGGTGTCCGCCTGCATACCTTCGATCGAACCAGGGAGCAGGGTATCAAAGTCTTCTGAAAAGATTGTGCTCTCGCCGGTACTTACCACCAGATCATCAATCGCTCCACCAAAATGAAAACTGCCGGGACTGGCGCTGGTCATGCGAATTCGGATACCGCCCGAGCCGTCGCCAGAGTAGGAAAAACCTATGGCTTTCAGACTTTGAGCGACCTTTTTACCCGACCACGCGCCGGGGTTGTAACGGAATCCGGCCAACACGCTTCCATCTTCCCGCAGCAGATCGATCTGCAGTCCGTCCATCTGGTCTGTTGCCTGAGACCCCGCCGCCCACACGCTTGGACCGGCTTTGAAGCTGACAGCGTATCGCACCCCCTTTTCGTTGGCCGCAAACGAGTTTTCCAGCGTCAGCACGTTTGCGTCTGATCCACCGGGGATACTGAGAAGCAGGGTTGTCAATTTCGCCTGCGTTGTTTGCCGTTGGCCGCGCAGTTCATCGAGAGTCTTTTGGCGCCGGGCCAGTTCCTGCGGTAAGTCCTTTAGTACTGGCAGGCCGGTCACATTGATTGCGCTCCACACGCCTGGACCATCGTAACTGGTGGTGAGCGTACTGTGGAAGATGCCAGCCAGAGCGTAATAGTCGCTGGTCGGGACTGGATCGAATTTGTGATCGTGACACCTCGCACAGGAAATTGTCTGACCGAGGAACGTGCGACCGATGCGGTCAATCTGGTGATCCACCACGTCTGCCGCCAGTTGTCCCTTGATATAGTTCTGCAGCGTCCAAGGTCCAATCGCAAGATAGCCGGTCGCAATGATCTGTTCGCGCTGCTGCTCGAGGTTTTCATATGGCAACAGGTCGCCAGCGATTTGCTCTTGAATAAAGTGGTCCAGCGGCTTGTCGGAATTGAACGCTGCGATGACATAGTCGCGGTAACGCCAGGCATCACGGATCAGCATGTTGCCCGATACATCAGCTAGATCCGCGTAGCACGATAGATCGAACCAGTGCCGTGCCCACTGATCTCCGAACCCGGGAGATTCCAGCAGCCGATCGACTGCGTTCTCGTAAGCACTTGTGGACGGGTCGATAATAAACGCTTGAATTTCCTCAGGCGTTGGTGGCAAGCCGGTCAAATCGAAGGTAACACGTCGCAACAGCGTGTAACGATCAGCATCGCTGGCTGGTCGAAGCCCTTCGGCCTCAAGCCTCAGCAGAATGAAAGCATCAAGATCATCAAGAGGCCACTTCGAATCCTTCACAATTGGAACAGCGGGTTTCGAGATCGGCCGCAACGCCCAGAGTTTTTCAGGATCGATGTTTGGCGTTTTTGATTCGCGCGGGTCGGGCGCCCCCATCGCGATCCACTTTTCCAGCAAGGCAATCTCGCTGGCCGGTAGTTTTTCATCCGGTGGCATCTCGTAGCTTTCGTAACGGATGGCCTGGATCAGGAGGCTTTCGCCAAGCTTGCCGGGAACGATCGCCGCCCCTTCGCTGCCCCCCTCTTCCCAGCCTCGGCGAGAATCCAGTACCAGCCCGCCCTTTGCCTTACCGAACTCATGGCTATGGCACTCGTAACAACGGCGCTTCAGGAGCGGCGCGATCTGCTGTTGAAAGAACTCAATGCCCTCGAGGTTGGCTATTTGATCCGCCGCGCCTTCGTCGGCAGAAGCGAGTGGGTACCCGATTAACGTCGCCAAACAAACGCGAAGCGCAAGCGAGCACACCGCTGCAGATACCAGCTTCACTAGCTTGCGACTGGTGTTTGCTTCTGTTCGTGATTCAAACGACGACGACATTGCACTTCCCCCCATTCATTACCGGCGGCACCCGCTTCTCATCAAGCAGGCTGTTGTAGGCTGCGCGAATGTGGTCCAGCATTTCGCGCCGGGCCTGTTGGACATCTCCCGCTACTTCCGATGATCTCTCTGGTGTTTGTCACGAAATAACTGCGATGATCAATAAATTGTTAAAAAACCAAAGTAATTGCATAGCCAAGCTGCAAATGATCCTCGCATCACACAGCCTGATCGTATTGTGATAAATCCTAATCGTCAACAACTGACAAGTGTTGTGAGCGGGCTGCTGAGCCAAGCTGCGTCTTGGAATCACACGGGCCCTAACTGGTCTGACGAAAATGTCGGAAGTTAGCGAATGTGTCC
Source organism: Pirellulales bacterium (assembly GCA_038215215.1). Lineage (GTDB taxonomy): Bacteria > Planctomycetota > Planctomycetia > Pirellulales > Pirellulaceae > Aureliella. Next base: position 697 of record JBBQRC010000431.1, on the reverse strand, counting down.
AGGTGAGTGAGAACAGCGAGTGCACGGATTTTTCTGGCTCCCTCTCCCTAGTACTCTGGGGCGAGGGCGTAGGGGACCGTCGGTTTTAAACGGCAAGTGCAAAGGGCTACTTCGAGTTGAACAAGGAAGATGCCTACATAGTCAATCGAGCCCGAACAGTTGTTCCAGGATTGCGCCCAGCAGGTGATTCTCTGTCAAGCAGCGCAAGTACTCGAAGGATCGCATCCAGGACCCTGTCGAGCCGCTTGCCGACGTCTTCGGCAAGGAACCGCAACACGAAATAACCGTGTTCCTGAAGCAGTGCATCCTTGCGACGGTCGCGGCGATAGGCGTCGGCATTTGCCAGATGTTGTCCGCCATCAAGTTCTATGACCAAGCGACAGGTTGACTCGAGCAGGTCTACTTCCAGGTTGCCCCAGCCATCAAATGGAATTGGCAATACGACATTTAGATTGAATCGGCCCGCAGTCTCGGGAAGAGACTGCAGTCGCTGATAAAAAAATGCCTCGGTGGCACTCCGCGCCCGTGCCACCCCCTCGGCGTCCGCTTCGTAGGTGCTCGAAACATGCACGAAGAGCCTGGCCAGTGGAGCGTCGACTCCGTCGCGGACGAGTCGCCGCACGGTGTCTGCATAGTCGGTCTTCCACCGAGGATCGACGGGCAGCGGGACGTTTGCCGGCCATCCCGGGATCGCACT
>JBBQRC010000430.1:0-5251 GCA_038215215.1 Pirellulales bacterium | reverse complement strand
GCTGATACCCCACATAGTTTGGCAAAATTTACATCCACAGCTTCCTGCAGTTTCCGACAAACTGCTCGCCATGGTCGAAAGCATTGACATTGAGAAAGCACCCGGACTGGCTGCCATGCTTCCCAAAGTCGCCGAAAAACTGCAAGATTCGCAGTGAGGTTGTTAAACTAAAAAGTCTGACTCGCGGCCGTGTTAGCTGAGGGCGCAATCGGCCCACTCGCGATTGGACGTCCTTCAGGCCAGGGGCATTGAAATCACGCGGAAGCTAGCACGTTTCTGGTGGGTTCGACTACAGGTACCACTTATTTTCCGCCCGATGCTTATTCAGAATTTTGGGAAGAATTTAGTCTTGGGAGCGTTTCCACTGCGTAGCCGCTCAAATTTACATCTAGGACCTGGCATACAAACATGAAAATACAAAACTCGCACCATCTACGCAGGTTGCTCACACTTCTGCTAATTGCGTGCGGAACTGCCGCCCGCGGCGACGACGCTCTGGACGTCCGCGTCGCGAAAATTCTCGCGACTAACTGCGGAACTTGCCATCGCGATAGTGACGAAGGAGGAATGAACTACATCACCAACCTTTCCAAAATGATCGAGCGCAAAAAGGTTACGCCTGGTAACCCAGCCGCCAGCCGTATTTGGGTCCGCATCAGCGATGCATCTGATCCCATGCCTCCAGCGGGTGAAATGCCACGTCCGAGCACGGAAGACATCAAGACCATCGAAGCCTGGATCGAGTCGCTATCGGATACCACTCAACCAGCCCAACCGCCGAAGTCAGAGACTCCTCAGCCGACCGTTGAGATCAAGCGCTCCGCTGTCTCGACCGCCTATGTGATCAATAGTATTCACGACTACTTGGCTGGCTTTGACGCTGCAGATCGACGCTTCCAACGTTTCATTGTGCTCAATCACTTGCACAATATGCCCTCCCGAGAGGAAGACAATGACCGAGGTTACGACCAGGAGCAACTGGACACGGTCCGCGCGGCCGTCTCCAAGACGCTCAACAGCCTGAGCTGGGTGCCAAACATCATACTTCCAAAGATTATCGATGCCAACAAAACGGTTTTGGCATTCGATTTGCGAGATGTACAGTGGAACGAAAATCGCCGAGTTGGCCAGCCGGACCTATGGTCGATCCTCCTGCAAGAATACCCTTATGCATTGACCCACGACCAGTATCCAGACCTTCCCAACAGCCAACGCAAGGCTCGCGAAATCTACGACTGGACGGGCATCAATTTTCCGTGGATTCGCGCCGATTGGTTCGTGGCCACTGCGACTCAACCGCACTTCTACCACGCATTGGTTTACGACGCCGTGATCCCCGATATTCGACATCGCGAGCCCCGCGAGGTGGAGCACGCTGACGCAAAGAAGCGAACCGAGCAACCGATGACGGTCGATGATCTGCTGGAATTGCTGAAAGTCGATTTGCTGGGCAACATCCGCCGTGGTCGCGCCGCACGAGCTGGCTTTACACGCAGCGGCGTTAGCAGCCAACCGCGTTTGCTGGAACGAGTTTCGGCGATCTACGGTTACCTCTGGGGTAGCTATGATTTCAAGCGCGGCAACCTCACCATGAATCTCAACGCTCGACCACTGGGCCCTGACGGCACGCTCGACGCTAAGTTCAGCAAGTTTTCATTCCAACATGATGGCGGCGAAATGATTTTTGGTCTGCCGAACGGTCTGCATGGTTTCTTGTTGACAACTTCCCAAGGCGTCCGTCTTCCGTTTGGACCTGTCGATATCGTCGAGGATCGCGCCAAGACGCTCGGTAATGGCATTATCGTCAATGGACTGTCGTGCATCGCTTGTCACAAACAGGGGCTGATTGAGGATTTTCGCGACGAGATTCGGTTTGGCATTAAGACTCTACCCGCTGAGGCTCGACAAGTGGCTCGCAAGCTCTATTTAGATCGACCAGAGCTGGACGACTTGATCAAGCAAGATCAAAGCCGTTATCGACGAGCATTGATCGCTGCCATCGGTCCTTTTGTCAGTGCTGAGTCCCAGAAAATGATGGAAGACGGCGGTGCCTTGATCGAACCGATTGGACCAGTGGCAAGACGATTCTTGGTCGACACGCTTGACCTAACAACTCTGGCCCGCGAGTTAGAGGTTGATCCAACCCGGCTCAAGAATGCAGTTCAGTTCGACGGGGTCCTACAACGACTTGGACTCGGCGGTATCGCCGAAGGCAGCACCACGAATCGCGAAATATGGCAAAGCGGCAAGGGTTTCAGCGTCTTCCAACAAGCGGCCCAAAGTCTGAAGGTTGGTTCACCGGGGAGCTTTGAAGCGCCCCCCTGGCGCAATCGCTAGTTCACCAAACCAAATAGACTCTCACGCAAATCAATGACAATAACATAGGGAACGAATCATTATGCTCAACCTCTTTCGTCTGGTCGGAATCGCAGTCATCCTTATGTTTGTCGCACCGTCTGCCCGCGCAGATACGCTGCCTAGGCAACTCCTGAAGACCGCAGAAAAGGTAACTGAAGACCTGCTCGAAAAGAACCGAGAGAGTTTGTCTTTGGGAGAATTTGTGCCGAAAGGCAAGGATGCCGAGGACGCATTCGGGCCTGGCCTGCGTGTTGAACTGGCACAAGCCTTCAACCAGGTCATCAAAGATGGCAACAAGAAAATGAACCTACTGGAAGAATCCAGTCTGGTGTTGTCAGGTACTTACGAAGTGATCGATGATCCCGCCGACATAGGTGCCAAAGCAAAAGGCTTGCCGCAACTGCTTGTCTTGAAGGTGGAAATGGTTCTGCTGGACGGCAGTGAGAAACTCTCGACACATACCTTCTTTGTGGATCGCATCCGGGATATCGTCGAGGCTGAAGGGGCTAGTGGGTTTTTTCGCTTAGAGGACGACACGCGAACGTTGCACAAACAGGTGCGAGAAGCCATTCGGGAACCGAGCGCTCAAAAGCTGGGTTCACGAGTCAAGAGTTCCGTCGACAGCCAGGTTTCGGTCGAAATCTTGACCAAATCGGCTTCGGCAGAAAAGTCGCCAGCCAGCCCAAGAGAAATGGAAATCCAAAAGGGCGTTGCTTCTTTATCCATCGCGCAGGGCGAAGTCTATGAAATTTTGTTTCATAACCAATCCGAAGAAGAGATTGCGGTTGCGGCAACGATCGACGGTATCGACCAATTTACGTTTTCTGAAGATCGCGATAGCCGCACTGGAAGACCGCTATTCACGCACTGGATCGTACCGAAAAAATCAGACTTAACCATCTTCGGGTGGCACAAAACGGCTGATCCAGAACGCAAGGACAACGTGCTGCGATTTCTGGTAACGAAGTATGGTGACGGTGCCTCGCAATTTGCTCCGCACACGGACAAGTCAAAAGTGGGTGTGATTCAACTAGCCATTTCGCGCAGCCACGAACAGAAAGTTGGTGCCCGCGGCGACGCCGAAACGGGTTTCGGCCCGCCGGTGGAAGTTAGGCAAACAAAAGTCCAGCGAGTTATTGATCCTCCGCACGAGTTCATCGCAATCCGCTATACGAAATCATGACGGGTACGTTTTACTGCCATGCGTTAGAATCAGTAGGTTCGCAACGGATCAGTTTCCACCAATTAATAGCTGCGCGGAAATCAGGAATTCAAACATGTCATATCGAACCGCTGGCGTTTCCTTGGCTTCGCATTCGCGAACAATGCTTTGTTTTGTACTCGTTTTCGCATTTTCGACGCCAGGTCTACGAGCATTGGCTCAGGACATCAAAAAAGTCGCCTTGCTGATCGGAAACGAGATCTATGAAAAGAAGGGTTTTTCAAACCTCAACTATGCTGAAGATGATATGACTTCGTTGGGAGCGAAACTTCGTCAACAAGGCTTCGAGGTAACGATCTTGCTCGGAAGTTCTGCGGGCAAAGCCAAAGCTAATCGACAGAATATCGTCGATGCGATCGACAAAGTGTTTATTCCAAAGCTGAAATCGCTGAACAAAGAAGATATTGCCTTGGTGGCGATGGCGGGACATGGTCGACATGCAAAAGCGAGCTCGGGTGGGAACACGAGTGAAGATCATTTCTATTGCCCCTGCGACGCTCATGATTCGGATTCGGCGAGCTGGATTTCGATCAGCACGTTAATCACAAGCATCGAAGCCAACTCGGGCAGCGAGCGAAATTTAATCCTGGTGGATGCGTGTCGGGACAATCCCAGCCGTGGACGGGGAGTCGATGGCAAAGGGTTTTCGCTCAATCGCGACGCGGTGGCGGTGATGTTCGCTTCGTCCTACAACGAGCAAGCCTACGAGCCCGATAAACTGTCGCACGGCTTGTTCACTTATTACGTGCTGGAGGCCCTTGGTGGCGCGGCTAAGAACTTTGACAACGAAGTGACTTGGGACTCCTTGGTCGACTATGTAAAGGGACGGGTTGAGACCGAAAGCAATCGACTGAAAAAAGAGAGCGTCATTGCGGGAACCCAGCGTCCGAATTCGATCGGCAACCTGCGAGGCAAATCGCCGGTGCTAGCTAAGCTTGGCAAAAGTCTCTCGCGTCCTCCGGTTTTGAAGGCTCCGTTTTCGGAAAGCGAAGCCTCGGATCGCGCCGACCAGTGGGCGACGTTCTTGAAAGTTGGCAGAACTCACACCAGTCCAACCGCGGAGATCGATATGACACTGATTCCGCCGGGTGAATACTTGATGGGAAATGAAGAATCAGTCGACGCCATCATGGCGGCGTTTTCCAACTTGCAGGGGCTCAAGCGTGAGTTTTACACCGATGCCGAACATCAGCATCGTGTGGAAATCAGCCGACCTTTTTGGTTAGGCCGAACTGAGATAACGCTCGGCCAATTCGGAAAGTTTGTCAAAGATCAGGGTTACAAGACGGAAGCCGAGCGAGATGGAAAAGGCGGTTGGGGATATGACTCCGCAAGTAAGAAAATGGTCGAAAAATCTGAATTTACATGGAAAAACATCGGTTTCACCCAGTCGGACAATCATCCGGTAGCGAATGTCAGTTGGAACGACGCGGTAGAGTTTTGCAACTGGCTCAGTCGCAAGGAAGGACGAAAGGAGTGCTATCGCAAGCAAGGGGAAAGTTATGAAGCAGTGAGTGGGACAGGTTATCGGCTGCCTACCGAAGCGGAGTGGGAGTACGCCTGCCGTTCGGGAACCACCGGTCGATACTACCACGGTGATGATCCTGAAAAACTGGTTCAAGTTGGGAATGTGTGGGACGCTAGCACTAGCGAGCCACTTCCAGATTATGT
>JBBQRC010000429.1:0-5263 GCA_038215215.1 Pirellulales bacterium | reverse complement strand
CCATCGTCGCCCCGCCAATTCCCAACGTGAAACTGACGGACTGGCCACGGACTGACATCGACCGTTTCGTGTTGGCCAAGCTGGAAGAACAACACCTTGCACCCGCGAGTGAGGCAGCGAAGCATACGCTCATTCGCCGCGCCACTTACGACCTGATCGGACTGCCGCCCACGCCAGAAGAAGTCAATGCCTTTCTAACAGACGATTCAGCGGACGCCTTCTCCCGTGTGGTAGATCGCTTGCTGGATCAACCGCGTTACGGCGAACGTTGGGGCCGACATTGGTTAGACGTGGTGCGTTACGCGGACACGGCTGGCGATAATTCGGATTTCCCCATCCCGCAGATTCACCGCTATCGCGATTGGGTCATCGAGTCCTTCAATCGCGATCAACCGTATGATGAATTCGTGCGTGATCAGTTGGCCGGAGATTTGCGCGGCGGCATAACGCAGTTGGAACGGGAGCAGCGCATCATTGCCACCGGCTACGTGGCCAATGCACGACGCTTCGGTTCGCGAGTCGACGATTATCCACAGCATCTCACAATCGAAGACACGATCGACAATCTGGGTCGTAGTTTCCTGGGGCTGACTTTGAGTTGTGCGCGTTGTCATGATCACAAATTCGATCCGATCAGCCAACGCGACTACTACGGCCTGTACGGCATCTTTAACAGTACTCGTTACCCTTGGCCGGGAATTGAACTGGACAAAAAACAACGCGACTTTGTACCACTCATTGCACCGGAGCAGCTGGCTGACGTGGAGCGAGTCATGGCGGAGCGGGCACAAGAACAGTCGAAGCTGGATGACGAAGTCAAGCAACAGCAGAAACTGGTCAAGCAGGCCAAAGATGACGAAAAGAAGGACACCGAGGGAAAGCTGAAAGAGGCCGAACGCTTGGCACAAGCGCATCGCGAGCTCAGTCCTTTATTCGAAACGGCGTATGCAGTCGCGGACGCCAAGTCGCCGGAAGATGTAGCCGTGCAGCTTAAGGGGGATCCAACACGTCTGGGAGATGTAGTCCCACGGCATTTTATCACCGTTCTTGGTGGTCAAGAGTTACCTCCGAATGTGGAAGCCAGTGGGCGCGAGCAACTGGCAGAGTGGATTTTGGCGGCCGACAATCCGTTGACAGCCCGCGTCATGGCCAACCGCCTTTGGCAATACCATTTTGGACGGGGCCTGGTGGCAACCCCCAACGACTTTGGCAAACAAGGCAAGCCACCGACGCATCCGCAACTCCTGGACTATCTAGCGACGCAATTTCGCGCGCGGGGCTGGTCGATCAAGTCGATGCACCGCTTGATTATGCTGTCGCGAACTTATCAACAGTCATCGGCACGCGACCCACAAGCGATTACTGAGGATCCAAGCAATGAATGGCTGGCCGGTTATCCACGCCGTCGGCTGGATGCCGAAGCGATTCGCGATACGTTACTCGCGGTGGCTGGCAACCTCGACCTGTCCCCCGCCGGACCACATCCATTTCCGCCATGGCACTCATTTGGATTCACGCAACACAATCCATTTAAGGCCGTTTACGAAACCCATCGACGTAGTGTGTACCTGATGACGCAGCGCATTCAACGGCATCCCTTTTTGGCGATCTTCGATGGCGCCGATCCATCGACGAGCACTGCGTCGCGGATGGTTAGCACGACGCCGCTACAAGCCCTGTACCTGCTCAACGACCCGTTTGTGCATGAGCAATCGAATCGCGAGGCGGAGCGGATCCTGCGTCATGCTGCCGGGGATGAAGCACGTATCCAATACGCTTACCAACTCGCGTTTGCTCGCTCACCGGCAGCAGACGAAATCGACACGACGCTGACTTTTTTGAAAAAGGCGCGGCAGCTGCTCGTCGACAACGGGATCCCCGCAGAGGAGCTGGAGGCGGAAACATGGCGCGCCTTTGTCCGCAGCCTCTTCCGCATGAATGAGTTTGTATATTTGGATTAATTGCATGAGACTCCCTCAGCCATGGCCCGACGAAAGTGTGATTGATCCGCAGATTAGGTCACCGGGAAACGTCACTCCCCTCGCCCACGTACTCGGGGGAGAGGGGTTGGGGGTGAGGGGCAGAATCACCAGCTAATTCGGCCCCTCACCCCGGCCCTCTCCCCAGAATACTAGGGAGAGGGAGCCAAAAGAATCCATGCAGTCGCTGTTCTCACACACCTTCGCACACTCGCCAGCTCACCACCGCTTCGCCAGGCCCCCAGGGCACGGCTGCGGAGTTTGAATTACCAATAAAATCCCGAACCAACCTGCACGTTTTAAGAGGTCATCGATGTCCGTTCCCAATCTTTATCCAAATGTCGGTCGCCGCGAAATCCTGCGTTCACTGGTCGCCGGCTCGTTGTTGATGCCTGGATTTCTGTCGGAAATGCTCGCCGCTGATGACGGGCGAACCGACGATCCGCTGGCGCCGAAACCAACACACTTTCCGGCCAAAGCAAATCGTGTCATTTTCGTGTTTTCCAACGGCGGCGCCTCGCACATGGATACGTTCGATTACAAGCCGGAGCTGTTTAAGGCGGACGGCAAGTCGATGGGAGTCGGAGGGGGACTTTCGAATCAGCAACGCAAGTTGCTCAAACCGCTGTGGGAATTTAAACCGGGGGGCAAGTGTGGCACGCTGGTGAGTGATCTGTTTCCGCATTTGCGCGAGCAAATGGATGACATCTGTGTTGTCAAATCGATGAATGGCAATGACAACGAACATTACAATGCCACGCTCGGCATGCATACGGGCTCATTTTTCTTTTCGCGGCCGAGCATTGGTTCGTGGGTGAGTTACGGCTTGGGCACCACGAACCAAAACCTCCCATCCTTCATCGCGTTGGCGCCACAGATGCCGTACGCCGGAACGCAGATTTTTAACAACGACTTTTTGCCCGCCTATCATCAGGGCGTGAGGGTTATCGGTGGTAAGGAACCAATTGCGGATCTTAACCGCAGGACCACTCAACGTGGTCTGCAGGAATTGGAACTTGAGTTTGCGGATGTACTCAACAATCGGCATTTGGTCCAGCGTGCGAGCGACGGCGACCTCGCGGCGCGCATTCGCAGCTTCGAAACAGCTTTTCATATGCAAGCCGATGCACCTGAGGCGTTTGATGTCGGCAAGGAAAAAGACGAAACGCTGGCGATGTATGGGCTGAATAGAGGAGAAAGCGAAGGTTTTGGTTGGCAATGTCTGGTCGCGCGTCGCTTGGCGGAACGCGGCGTCCGCTTCATCGAATTGGTCGATGGCAGTAGCAGCAATAACTGGGATCAGCACGGCAATATGGCCGAACACGCCATCCACGCCAAGAATATCGATCAACCGCTCGCCGGTTTGCTCCAGGATTTAAAACTGCGCGGCATGTTGCAGGATACACTGGTGGTCTGGACGACCGAATTTGGTCGCACTCCAGGCGTGGATGGTGATAAAGGGCGTGGCCACCACAGCGCATGCTTTTCATCCTGGATGGCCGGCGGTGGAGTCAAAGGGGGCATCAGCCACGGTTCCACCGATGACATCGGTGCGACCGTGGCCGAAAATGGTGTCCACGTGCACGACTTCCACGCCACCATTCTGCACCTCTTAGGGATCGATCACACTCGCTTAACCTACCGGCACGCCGGCAGAGACTATCGGCTAACCGATGTTCACGGGCGCGTGGTCAAAGAGATTTTTGCATCCTAAAAAGCTGAGTTGCCAGATGGGGCTTCACAGAGCAACCATTGTTTCAAATTGGGTCATGAGCCGCAGAGCGTTAGTGCCAGAAACCTTCAGTCGTGTCCGGTTGCGTGCCGCACAGGGTTGGGTTTGCAGGCCCAGCGGGCCGATACATCCTCTGCCGGGGCTGTTAAGCCCCGGAGCCATGGGGGAGGGGCGGTTCAAAGGCCCAGCGGGCCGACACACTCTGGGGACAATTGCTGCGTGTATCGGGCCCGCTGGGCCTATGAACTCCATCTGCCCTCACCGAGGCTTCACAGCCCCGGCAGAGGATGTGCCAGCCTTTCAGGCTTAAGTCGTCCACACTTACTCGGCGTGGGCTGGTGAGTCTCTCTACACCGCTTGAGCAGAGCTTCGCTTCCGCCAAATTTGCGTGGCAATCATACCGCCCCCACCAACCTGCTCGGCCACCTTCCGTAACCCACATTGTTCGAGCAACGGCTGGAAGTTGACGATGTGCCGGTTGGTCAATCCCGTTTGCCAGCGGAAAAAGAGGTGCATGGCCCAAAGCAGGAGTCGTGCTCGTGGTCGCTGCCAGGTAGCAGCGGGGATGACAAAGTCCACTTGATAGAGTGAACCATCGTCACGCAGTGCACCGAGCCACCGCGGTAGGTGCGCGTCGAGTTCGGCGGTGCAAAAGCAATCCAAGAAAAAGGGCGTGACCACTAAGTCGTACACACTCGCCTCCGGCTGGTACCGGCGCGCATCGGCCTGAACGAATTCGACATAGCGGGCCGCCCCGATCGCGTCGATGCGATCTTTTTGCAAGCTCAGCATGCGGCGACTTTGGTCAACACTAACAATTCGCTTAAACGATTCGGGCTCCGAGTTCCTTTGCGACTCGCCCAAACTTCTGGCACAGAATTCTGCCAGCAAACGTCCGTTGCCATCGCCGAGAATCAGCAGGCGGTCCCAGGGAGGCAGGTCATCGATCAAGGCGACACGCGCTTGTTGCAATTGATTGCCAAAGACGAGCCACTCGATCGCGTGGTATGCCGGCGCTAAGCGATCATAACCGTGCTGTGCACCCGAGCGGGAGTTGGGGATCATCTCAAGCACAGCATCACCAGCGGCGGTAACCACAGCACAGCATCGACCCAGGCAGTGCGCGGGTCGAAGGTGACAGGCAAGTTACGCAATCCAGATACATTGACAGGCCTCTGCGGCAGCAGCAGCGAAACACTCAGACTGATGGCGCTCACCAGGATAACGGCTAACAGGCTGGCGGGCAGACGCAGCAGTAGAGCGACGATTGGCAGCAGCATGAAGATCGCAATGGCTAAGGCGGACTTGCTGAAAGCCCAAACTTGCCAGTCGTCGCGTCCTGCACAGCGTGTGGCGATGGAATGAAACGCTTGTGCGCGATCGAGATCGTGCTCGAAACGTGCCACTAACATGCAATTGCCACTAAACAAAATCGCCAAGGCGAGGGTGACAATCGCCAAAGCCCACCAAGGCTCTTCGATTCGCATGAGACTGGCAGAGTTGCCTGCGGAAATAACATTCGATTGACACCAAGTGGTCAAGGAGACACCCA
>JBBQRC010000428.1:0-5264 GCA_038215215.1 Pirellulales bacterium | reverse complement strand
GCTATTTGGCTAACGTCACGATGGAATTGCTGAACGCCTCCGGCCAGTTGATTCAAACGACCGTCACGGATGCCAATGGCTTTTACAAGTTTGATAACTTGACGCTGGGCAGGTATGCAGTGCGTCAACGGCAGCCAGCTAATCTCCTGCAAGGTGGACAGAGTGCCGGGAGTGGTGGCGGTGATGACTCTGTTACGGATCTGATTTCCCAGATTCAAGTCAACTCAGGGGCGGCTCTAATCGACTATAACTTCTGCGAGATTCCGCCCGCGGAAATCGGCGGCATGGTCTATGTTGATGCCAATCAGGACTGTGAATTTCAAGCAGACGAAGCACCCCTAGCAGGCGTGATGATCACGTTGCTAAATGAAAGTGGTCAGGTCGTCGCGACTACACAAACTGATGCATCTGGAAACTACAGGTTCACGGGCTTACGGCCTGGCAACTATACGCTTCGCGAATTACAACCGGCTAGCTATTTTCAAGGTGGCCAAAAAGCAGGTTCGGGTGGCGGTGATGACAGTCAGATCGACGTTATCTCAGCCATCGTCATTGGCGCTGGGATTAGCTTGACGAATTATGATTTCTGCGAGCGCCTTCCCGCCTCACTTTCAGGCAAGGTTTTCGCGGATCTCGACTTCGATTGCATCCAGGACGAAAATGAACCTGGTATTGCAAACGTATTGATTGAGTTATTGGATGACACTGGGAAGGTGATTGCTACCACCCGCACCGATGCCCAGGGTGCTTATCGCTTTGAAAATCTTGCGCCGGCAACATATGCGGTGCGCGAGACACAACCGGCCGGGTATTTCCAAGGAGGCCAAGTGGCTCCGTCGACTGGTGGTGATGACACGGTGGACGATCGGATCAGCAGTCTAGAGCTATTATCGGGTATGGCTGTTACCGACGCAAATTTCTGTGAGCAGCCGCCGGCCAAAATCTCGGGTTACGTCTACCAAGACGGTGCGGTCCTCGAAACCCCTGATGGGCTGGCACCAAGTGACATTCGATCCGAGCGCGATGGTTTGCGGACTGCCGACGATACGCCGTTGGCAGGCGTCCGACTGCAGCTTCGCTTTATCAACGGTAACGTGGTCACTACCGACCGCACGCTACCAGGTTTTTATGATTCTGGAGTGGTGGAAGTAGTGACCGATGCGAACGGCTACTTTGAGTTCAGCGGACTACGCGAAGCGCCGTACCATATCGTTCAATTCCAGCCTGCTTCCTATATTGATAGTCTCGACACACCGGGTACGACCGGCGGTTTTAGCGTTAACCAGAACGATATCATTCCAGAGTTTGTGTTGGCTGATTTATTAAACTTGCCGGACGCTTATCGATACGACGTGTTGTTGCGGGTCAGCGCGATCATTGGCGCAGAGTCTCAAGAAAACAACTTCAGTGAGATCTTGGTTAAGAAGACGCTGTTACCATTTCCACCCCCGACATCGACCCCTCCGGGTTATCAGGTTTACTATGCGGGACCCCAATTTTACCCGGCGGGTATGCCGCTGGTCGGCGCACCGTTGATATGGTCGCCTCTTCAACCATTGATTGGCGTGGGGCACGACGCACCACCGACGTGGCACCTCAGTGTTATCAATGCCGGCTTTCCGCGTGGGCGACGTAGCGGTGAACCGCTGGCCGATGAGCAAGTGGCCGAACAAACAAAACGGTTAAATGTGTACGCCTGGACAGTGCGCGGACTGAAAGAGAGTGCCTGGAAAATTGTGAGCACAAATCCACAGGCGTTACCCTTGTCGAGCCGCATTGTCTTCGATTTACCAGGTGCCAAGCCGCTGGCAGGTGATTTTAATGGCGATGGCTTCGACGAAATCGCCTTGTTCTTGGATGGAGAGTGGTTCATTGATCTCAACGGTAACGGTCGCTGGGATGAAGCGGATATTTGGTTAAAGCTAGGGGCTCGTGGCGACCAACCAGTTGTGGGTGACTGGGACGGTGACGGCAAAGATGACGCAGGCATCTTTGGCAAGAAATGGAGTGGTGACGAGCGGGCGATCGCGGCGGAACCAGGCCTGCCGGATCCTGAAAACGCACACCGCGTCAAGCCTAAGAACTTGCCACCGCGCGAAGACGAAGCGCCGGATGCCTCACGCTTGCTGCAACGCAGCCAGCACGGTCCGGCACGAGCCGATTTGATCGATCACGTCTTTTTGTTTGGCAGCGGTCGCGACATCGCCATCAGCGGTGATTTTAATGGCGACGGCATTAGCACAATCGGTGTCTTCCACGATGGTCATTGGACACTAGACGTTGACGGTGACGGCCGTTTGAGCGTCACTCGGGACCGTCAACTGGATTTCGGACAAGCGGGAGACCTGCCACTGGTGGGTGACTTTGATGGCGATGGCGTGGACGAACTGGCCATCGTCCGCGGCGATCGAGTGATTGTCGATTCTAACAACAATGGTCACATTGACGCGACCGATCAAGTCTTTGAGTTAGAAAGCGACGCGGGTACTGTAGTAGTTGGTGATTTTAATGGCGATGGTCGCGACGAACCTGCGTTGCATCAGCCTGCCGATCGCGCTCGCACCGCCCGCAAAGCGAGCTAAAGGTGCGTTGGCGAAAGCAAAGTCAACCGTGCGAGAATGTGCCACGTCGCGAGGAGCGTCGCAAAAGTTAGTGAGCGAAGCGAGACCATTGAGATCGTCGCTAAACGACCTCCATTACTTTCAGCCTCTCCGTAGATGACTCAAAGTACTAAGGAGAGGGAGTTGAAAAAGTCAGTCGATCTTAGGCAAAAATCGAGGTGAGTGCCTGCGCCTTTACGAGTTCACGCGGTTGATTGAGGTGGTTGTAAACTATCGTCTCGGGATCGATGCCAAAAGCATGGTAAATCGAGGCCAGCAACTCGATGGGGTGGACCGGAGCTTCCAACGGCGCAGATGCGGTTTTGTCGCTCTTACCGTGCACGTAGCCGCGTTTGGCCCCTGCACCAGCCACTACGGCGGTGTAGCAATACGGCCAATGGTCGCGTCCATCCGCGGAGTTGCCGTTACCCGAAGTGCTCACGCCGCGCTGTGGCGATCGTCCAAATTCGCCGATGGCTACGACCAGCGTGTCCTCGAGCATGCCGCGATCATCCAAGTCGCTGATCAATCCGCTCAGGCCTGCGTCTAGCATGGGTGCTGACCGGTCGCGCATGCGGGCAGTCAAGTCAGTGTGATGATCCCACGAGTGATTATCCGAGTTTGCGACCTTGGGCCAAATCACTTCGACAACCCGCGTCCCAGCTTCGACGAGTCGACGGGCCAGCAGACAGCTCTGACCAAAGGTATTGCGACCGTAGAGATCTCGGGTTTCGGGTGCTTCCGCTGAGATGTTAAAAGCTTCTCGGGCGCGGCCAGACACGATCAAGTTGAGCGCCTGATCGTAGTAGCTGTCGAGTTGGAAATTCTTCACCGCACTGTTGATCTCAGGCATTTGGGCATTCACCAAGTCGCGTAGTTTCGCGCGACGCTGCAAACGGACGGCAAAGACATCGGGCCGCAACTGTAAATCGTCGATCTTGATGCGTTCCATCTTGGCCATGTCCATATCATCGCCGTCAGGATAGAGCGTGTACGGATCGTAGGACTTGCCCAAAAAGCCGGCGGTCCCCCCTTTGCCAATCACATTGCTCTCCTGAAGTGGACGGGGCAACATGACAAACGGCAACATGGGCTGATCGGTTGGCTTAAGCCGAATGATATTAGAACCGAAATTAGGAAAATCCTTGGGGGTCGGAGGTTCGAGTTGTCCCGATGGGCTGACCTTATCGGTCGTGTATCCAGTCATCAACTGGTAGATGGCCGCCGTGTGGTTGAATAGACCATTGGGCGTGTAGCTCATCGAGCGAATCATCGTGAAGCGATCGTTGATTTGCGCCAGCTTCGGTAGGTTTTCGGTGAACTGGATACCGGGGATTTTGGTGGAGATGTTACCAAATGCACTTTTCACATTTTCAGGAACGTTTTCCTTCGGGTCCCAAAGATCTAGATGACTGGGACCACCTTGCAAGTAAACCATGATGACGCTCTTGGCCTTGCCCCAGCCCGGTGCGACGGTCGGCTTCGGTTCAATGGCACGCGCCTGCAGTTGCAGCAAATTGGCAAGCGACAAACCAAGTAGTCCCGAACCACCCACGCGTAGCACGTCGCGGCGCGTGACACCCAAGTGACGATCACAAAGATCTTTTGCTAATCCACCTTGCAGATGAAACATGGGTCAAACTCCTAATGGTTAAACAGGAAGGCGGGGCTGTTGATCAAGGCCCAAGTCAAATCTTGGGCTAAAGTAAGTCTGCGGTGTGCGATCTGCTGCTTACTGGCCTCAAAGTCGGTGCGCAGTTGTACTAGTTTTCGATCGTCTGACGTGAGCACTTCAAGAGCTTTGATTTGCTCACGCAGGGCGACCAATTGAGTGTCCTCTGGCAATGGCTGTTGAGCAGTAGCCACGGCGGATTGCAAATCCTGCCATTGTTTGTCGCTCACCTTAAGGTAGCTTAGCAACGACTTAAGTGACTCGGCGTTACGAGCTTCTTCGGGCAGCGATGCCAGCGCGGCAAATTCTTCAGGAATGCCAAGACCAATTTCACCTTCGTCGATGGCAAACGAAATGCGGAAACGTCCCAGACGATGGTCTTCTGCGTTATGGAACTGCTGAATTCGGATCGTTACCAAAGCGCCCCCCTCAACGTCGATTGGATCTTTGGTTTGCAACGTAACCCAGTGAACCAGGCCGGTTTTGGGGTGAACAGCCCAGCCCTGTTGGTCCTTGGCCTGCCCGTCGATTAACTGCTCTGGTGCAAAGGAGGCTTGAGAAAAGTCGGCTTTGGCGGATGCGAAGGCAACTTTCTGTTTCTCATTTGGCATAGCCACGGGAGCGGCATCAGCTTCGATTTCCGTGATTACAAAATTGCCGTTGGGGGAAAGCCCCGCGCCGCCACCTTTGATCGTTTCGTCGGGCAATGTCTCCAAGCGCAGTCCACGAATCTTCCGCAGAGGAGTGCGGAAGGTCAACGTGTAGGTCCCTTTATCCGCTTTACCGCTAGCGCGGATCGAACGGTCCGCCAACTGCACCAAGCTCGCTCCGTTGCTGGCGTTCATTGACTGTGGGGCGGCTGGGAACCAAGTCACCGAGCTTGTTTGATCCACCAACCACTTTGACGCGACCTGCACGCTACCCGCCTCAAATTGCTTAAGGGCCTCTTCACTGGCGGCGATTTTCTGCTGTCGCTCGGCTTCTAGTTTCGC
>JBBQRC010000427.1:0-5278 GCA_038215215.1 Pirellulales bacterium | reverse complement strand
ATCATTCATCAGCGGATTCGAGCCTACCAAGGGGCGACCGAAGACGATTTGCCACACTTGATCCACGCTAGCGCGGTCCGCCAGCTGAGATTGTCCCAACCATTTTGCAAGGGCGATACGCGGAGTACTCACCCCAGCAACGCTTTGCCAAGGTCGTCCGTCTGGAAGCACAAATTTTGCCGCTTCCAACGTCCCATCAGGCCGCTCGAAGAACAGACTGGGAGTTTTCGCATCCGCAAAAATCGCCGACTGCTGATCCACTATTTCGCGTGCTGTGGCTTCGCCTGCACTCCGCGTATTGATACCGGCAAACAGTCCCACCAGAGACCAGTATTCGTCCTGGGATTGCGCCAAATTCCCGGCAACTGTTGCAGCATGGCAACGAGCACAGGCAAGCGACGTGTCCATGAGTCGAGCACTAACGGCAGAGGCCAAACGATGATTATCGCCCCCGGAAAGCGACAGAGTAAAAGCATCACCCGCCGCAGTATCACCAGCCACCACCTGCGTGATGACTTCACTCCAAGGCCGCTGGTCAGTGATGCCACTGGCCACAAATCGTTCCAGTTTGGCAACCGGCTGGCTGTCAAACGCCAAGCTACCGCCGCTCAACCACTGACCAACGATTCGGTTCGCAAAACGACTCGCAAACGCGTGAGACTCCATCGCGGTTGTTATTGTTTTCTCCCGAACCTGAGCCGAATTGAGCTCTGCCAATTGCGCAACAACAGAAACCGGTAGTTCCTGACCAGTCAGCATGAGCGAGATGGACTGCGCAAGTTTTTCGTCGGACAATCGACTGGCGGGAGCCAAATTCAACCGACTCCACAGCCCAGCTAGCTGCGTATCGATCAATTCAATGATTTGCTGATCACTGAGTTGGCTATAGGCGTGAGAGGCCGCCAATGGCTCCTGTTTTGATACATCTTGGATTGAACTCTGAGCCGCAAACGGGACACTTTCAAGCGACAACACTTCGCCGTTAGCGGCGATCGGTTTGCTCGCAACAGACTGCTGGCTACCCATTTGGGAGGTATTGAATTGCGGGTCAACAGGTTGGGTCGACTTGGCCAAAGTTCCCGCGGCATCGAGACTCCCCTTCGTTAGCCAGGGCCACATTCGCAGACTAAAGGTAATCAGCACAACACTAGCCGCCACCCACAGCACGGCAGACCAGCTAGAGAGGCTCCGCCGAGGCAAGGCCTGAGAAGCCGGAGCCTGTGAAGTCGGATTCGTTGCTACTGCATGACTGAGAAGGGCGGTCGCCACTGGCGGAGCGAGCAATTGAGCCCGCTCGCTGGGGACTGTAGTCTTCTTGCCGATGGCAGTAGCCCTCTCCCCAGCGGCAATAGGCAGTGGCAACTCGCCGGCCCGCCGCCGTCGCCAGGCATCGGTAATCCGCGCGGTGAGATCCGGGGGATGCTGGCCCGTAACCACTTCCTCGACGAACGAGTCAAATACTCTATCGGACCATTCAGAGTTCATCGTAGTCTACATTCAATGTTCGGTTAGTAATCACTATTCGGTGGGTATTTACTCTAATTTGCTCTCTACGCAGTCACGCAATTGGTTCTTGGCACGTTGCATCAAATTCTTGGCACCGTGCTCGCTGATGTCCAGTGATAGAGCGATTGTCTGACGGCTGGCGTCCTCAGCAAACCGCAATCTTAGGGCCAACTTCGCCCTTTTGGTTAACCGTTCAAAACAGTCCGTGAGAGCGTCGATAGCGCGGTCACCTGTATCGAAACCCGCCCACCGCATCCAACCGGTCTCCAGATCTTCGGCGTGTTCGGTAACCGTCATGCGGCCATCTCGGCGACGTCGCGATATAAAAAAGTTGTGAGCTACACGCCGCAGATAGGAAGCGGTGGCGTGTTCGTTGTACTGCATGAATGGCCGCCGCATCACCTCCAGAAAGGTATCCTGGGTCAAGTCGTCAGCGAGCGCAGCATCACACCCCAAGGCGCGCAGGTACCTCCACACGCCAGCTTGGTGACATGTTACCAATGAGACCAAGTCAATCTCATTACCACCGTCGATGGAATTCTCTTTGCTTGCAGTAGCCACTCCGCCAACCGATCTCGCACGCGGGCAACCAACTTGGTCACCTACGCTTGAAAGTTAAGCAAACAACTCGCGAATGATCTTGCCACCGTTGGCTATCTTCATCGGCCGGCCGTTCTTACTTTGGTAGGTCGTTTCCAGCGAAATCCCCAGCGATTTGCAAACTGAGGCCATCAAATCCTCAGCCGAATATGGCTCGGTGTCAACTGCGGTGCCGTCGTCATTGGTTGCGCCAATCGCTTGGCCACCCTTCATTCCGGCTCCACCAACCACCACGCTCCAGGACCGCGCCCAGTGATCGCGGCCAGCGTCTCCGTTGATGCGAGGAGTGCGACCGAACTCGCCCATCCAAATTATCGCAGTGTCTTTGATCAACTCGCGTTGCTCAAGATCTTCAACCAGTGCACTCATGGCCTTATCAAGCACCGGCAATCGCTGATTTTGAAGAATGTTATGAATACCGTTGTGGTTGTCCCAGCCACCCAAATCGACTTCGATGAATGGCACACCGGCTTCCACCAACCGCCGAGCCATCAAACAACCGCGACCAAAGGCATCATTACCATAACGTTCACGTACTGCTTCCGGCTCCTTCTCGACGCGAAAAGCGTCCATCTGCTGGCTGGTCATCAAATCATAGGTTTTCTTCAAAACTTTGCGATGATCTTCGCTCACTGAGCCGCGATTTTGGGCGATGAATCCCTGCTCAATCATGTCGAGTGCGGCCATCCGCTGGATCAAGCGATTATCCTTCAAATCCATCTCGAGGTTACGGATTCGACCATCACTGCTGACCGAAAATGGAGCCCACGACATGCCCAGGAAGCCGGGCCCCTCGCTCGCCCCACCTACGGAAATGAAAGGCGGAATGTCGAGGTCCGTACGCTGACTCATCAATTCGTGAGCAATCACGGACCCATAGCTAGGATGCTCGATGTTTGCATTGGGGACAAAGCCGGTGTGCATGTAGTAGCGACCGCGGTCATGGTCCGCTTCGCGTGTGCTCATCGAACGCACCACATTCAAGTTGTGCATCTGCTTGGCAACCAGCGGCAGGTGTTCACATATTTGCAAATCGCCACTCGTGCTAATTGGCTTGAACGGGCCACCCGTTGACGCACCTGGCTTTAAATCCCAAAGGTCGATGGTGGCTGGCCCGCCCCCCATCCAAAGCAAAATCGCTGACTTGTGATTCTTCTTTAACTCGTCTGCATGCAAACGCAAGGAATGCCCCAAGGCGAGCGAGGAACCAAGCATCGCGCCTGCCCCAGCCGCATGCTTCATGAAGTGCCGACGAGTCATTCCGGCAGGGGTTGAATTCATAGACCAAAGCATGTTAAACGCTCCCAAAAGAACAATCAAAGACGACGACGCCAAGGATGTATGCAACTATCTGTATGCAACTATCTGTATGCAAGAACTTGTCAGTATCTATCAAAACGAGACGAAAAACCGGATTGGATGACCGCCCTTACTGGACCATGATGAATTCATTGCTGTTGATAACAGCCCACCACAAATCCTGCAAAGCTTCATCGGCCTTCCCCTTGCGGGCGGACACCAACTGCGTGGCAATCTTCAGCTCTTCAACTCGCGGCTTGCGAGCCAAACCAGCCGCAAAAATCAAGCCAACCTTGTCGACCAATTTTGCGTTTGAATTCGCCAAACTACCCAGCCAAGAACCTGAATCAATGGCAGTGGCACGCTTCGACAAATCTCCGTTAAACAGCATCAAGGCCTGCGGAATTGAACCATTGAAGGTAGTTGCTTCATCACCTTCGTCCGTACCAAAAGCCACCACGAACTGACCCAACCATCGGTCCCGTTCCGCCTGCTGCTGCTCGAGTGACCCCCGCGCCTGCCCACCCACATTGATTAGCGATTGGTAAAGCTGTTCTGCACTCATCTGTCGCAAATAAAAGTGACTAAATTGTGGCGGCTCGCCAACAGTTGGGTCGTCTGCTTGATTGCCCGCGACAATGCGACTGGACAGTTGATATGGTTTGGACAAGGCGATCCACTTCATCAGTTGCCGTAAATCGTAACTCGACTTCCGCACCTCCTGCCCCAAATCGGTCAGCAACTGCGGGTGTGAAACAGCGGTGTGGGGACCTAAATCATCCATTGGTTTCGTAAACGCATAGCCTAAAAAGTGGGCCCACATGCGATTGACAATCATTTTGTCCAAGTATTCGCTGTTAACAACCAACTTTCCCAACTCGCCACGGCGATTCACCTCAGTCACATAGCCACTACGCTGAATTTCGGTCCCGTCGACAAAGACCGGATAAGCCACTTTCGTCAATCCATTGCGTTCTTGGTAGTAGATTTCCGCCTCAGCAGGCTGACCACCCTCTCCCGCAAAGTCTTGGTCAACCAATTCGGCAAAGTCCACATCGCGAGTACCGGGTACAAACCGACGCAGTGCTCGCGATTGGCGGAAAAAGGCATTGAACTCCCAAAACTTTTGTTGCTTCCATTGATTGAACGGGTGGTTATGACACTGAGTGCACTGCACCTGCAAACCCAAAAAAATGCGCGAGGTGGCGGAAGTTGCCTGCACGCCATCTTCAGTGTTCACTTTATCAATCAGGAAATTGACCGCACCATTAAAGCCCTCCGTACCGGGCTTAGTGGTCCCAGTCGCAGTTACCAATTCGTAAGCCATTTGATTGTAGGGCTTGTTACGAGCGAAGCAGTCACGCAGGTACTTGGCCATCCCTTCGCGACTGATAAACGAATTCCGGTCGGTTCCACCACTGCGCCCAATCAGTACGTTGCTCCATATCGTGGACCAGTGATTTGCAAATTCTTCCGTGTAGCGACTATCTTCCAGAAGACGATTGACCAACTTTTCCCGCTTGGTGGCATCTTTGTCTCGCAGAAACTCGACCAACTCCTCGTAGGTCGGAATCCGCCCCACCAAGTCGAGGAAAACGCGGCGGCACCATTTACCGTCCTCTTCAACCGGTGAGGGGGTCAGGCTGTAATCCTTCCACTGCTGCTCAATCGCCCGATTGATCAACTTCACCTGAACAATATCCGGCTCCGGCAGCGTTTCGGCGACAGCGGTTGCCACCCCAAAAACACCCACAAGGCCAAAGATAGCGGGTAAAAACATCACGTGCGTTTGGCGAATCACCGCTATCCCCCTCATGTGGTTACAACGAGCCTCCCTGTAGACGCAGGTCTCAGGGGGAGTAGATCCATTTCA
>JBBQRC010000426.1:0-5288 GCA_038215215.1 Pirellulales bacterium | reverse complement strand
CCGGTCCCGGTGAGTAAGGACACGCCCAACTTACGCACTACCGGAACAGCGGGTCGCGAGTTCCATGGCTGGCGCGCCGGCGTCGTCGAAGTGACACAGCGGCTACAGAAGGTTCGACTGCACCGTAGCTTCATTAGTTCGTCGGAAACTCAAATTGGATCAATGTCAATTCGGCTCTTACGTAATCGGAGCACATCGTTTTTTGGAACTTCAGATTCGCCACATGGCGATCAGCCCGATTCCGAGCATTCCATTGGTGCAAATGTATATCGGTGCCAAAGCTAAAGTCGCAGGTCAGCCCACTCACATCTACATCCCGTTCATTGCCGAAGCTCAGGATGGGAAGTTGTTCCGCGTCGTGATGGTCCTTGAACAATGGTTGACGGGCCAAAGGCCTGAACCCCAAACGCGACTGATTGTGCTTAGCGCGCAAATTGGACGGGAGTGGTAATCATTGCATTTCGTTCATCTGTTAGCGCGATGAACCACGTATTGGCCTCGGCCGGCGGCCTGGGTGCAATGACTTCATTGCCCTCTATTTCTGTAGGGAGACTTTGCCAAACGCGACCTGAACGCAATCCCACGTCGGTGGTGTAGTGCAGCGTGGCGGATTTGAGAGGCACGGCACTGATGTACGACAACCGGACCGTACCATCTTCCGTCACTGGCGTTCCAGGTATCGGCAGAGGCGTGCCGTTAAGGCAGAATGAATCGATGAATAGCCCAATTTCTTGGGGTGCCCAGCCAGGTGGGTGGCCGTGTCGCATGTTAACTTCAATGCGCATCTGTTTTTTACCCGGAACGACATCGTAACTTTTCTGATAACTGTCCAAGGGGTAGTGAATGTCATTGGTCCCGTTCACAAACAGGATCGGTACGCGGCAGCGAACGAGCAGGCTCGACGGATCGTAGGCTTTGATCCATTGCTCGCGTCCATCGCCTAATCTGTCGATTGCCGGCTTCTGGACTGATTCGCCTTCGTACAGAAAACCGCAACCGTAAACAGGCACGGCGGCTTTAAAGCGATTGTCGACCGAAGCGACCAGACAGGTCGTGTAGCCACCCCAGCTGATTCCCGTTACCGCCGTGCGATCGGCTATCACCTCGGGAAACGATCGCAACAATGAGTGAGCGCGAATGACGCTCGCTACCGCATGATACGGCCAGTCGTCGTGGAAATCGCCGCCAATGCTGTCGAATTTTTCGGTGTGCCCATGATTGGGACCTCCGCCAGGTAATCGCGTACGGGTATCCGACTTACTGGCTTGATTCGGTATTGGGACTCCAGTGTCATCGTACATAGGATCGATTGGTCGACTACCCGATAAGTCCATGGCGATCGCGGCGTAGCCGCGCTTGGCCCACAACCAGGCCCATTCGGCGAATGCCGTGCCGCCGCCACCATGAATCAATACGACACCCGGGAATCGTTCATCTGCATGGGCCTCACCAAGCGTCGCGGGAGAGGCATAGAAAGCGAATACCTCGGTCCGATGTCCATCAAATTCTTCTCCGGCGTACAGCAAAGAATGTACGGGATCGGTTTGCGATTCCCAGCGCATTGCCGGCGTCTTCTGCAACTCCGTTAGATTCCAGGCCCCAATCTGTTCCGCCTTGTCATTCTGCGGTTCCTGGGCAAAGCACAAACTGATCCAGGCCGTGCAACAGCAGGCAGCGATGTTAGTTATGACACAGCGCCGCAGAAAATCGATCGGAAGCGAGTATTTGCGCATGAATTAATCCGCCAATAGCAAGGAGAGAGTATACGGACTTCGAAAACTACATCAGTTCGTCGCTTGAGCGATCGAACATTTTTACCTGAACGAGCACCTCGCAGTCGTCTCCTTTAATGGTAATCATTTGACGTGAAATGGTTTGACGACTAAGTTCGAATCCGCGGATAAATGTGTTACCACTGATTGCCTCCAACGCAGGGCGCCAGCAATATAGTCGGCGCCGAACACGCAGCTGTGGGCTGAGCCCGATCGAGAGTTGTGAAGCGATCGACCCGGTGGGGCCGGCGAGTCATCGGTAATACCGAGAGCCTACAAGCCGAAGCTACTCTTCGCGGTCATACGTGCGACGGATTCACGCAGGGCGTGCATGAACCAGGACATATCCGACGACCGCGGACGAATCTTGGCTATGCACTGACACTGAGCATCCCCAGGCATCTTGCGCACATCCGATTCGGTCGGTTCGACCAATTGTTCATCCCGTCTCCTGCAACTCATGCGCTGGTGGCTCAATTCAAGCCCGCTCATTCTCCTACAGTATGGGTACAGCGTCATGTGTACATGACGACACATGCCACGCCCTCATGAGTCTTCAAGGTTGCTGCGTTCGTTGCTTCGGTTCGGGCGACCGATGCGTCGAACCCGTTTCGTGAACCATTTGGTAACCAGTAACCACGTCATGACCAGCTCAATGTAGTGGGGGCGTTCCTTTGCTGGTGCTTTTCCTTTAAATTTAGTCGAGCGGTTGCGCGGTTGATGCCCCTTGCAATTGGAACCTTGGGCTTCGCCCACGCTGCTCGAAGAGGACAATCAACGAGACTCCCCTTATACAACAATCTGTCGCCATGTCGCAGTCGTTCGTCGAATTGCGATCGATTCTTTACCTTCGCTCAGGACGTACTCCGAGTGCCCACTTTTGCCTCGCAGGGCTGCTGGTGAATCGAAACATATTTACAACAGCAGGATACTTCGCTACAGCTGGAAGTTCTGAGAAGAGCAAGGTAGCTGAACTTTTCTTGGCCGGAATCGGAACTTGGGAACGCTACGAAGTCGCGACGTTGTTGGATCGACTGATGCGGGGCGAAACACCGCTGTCGATAGAATTACTAATCGAACATATCAAGTGAGCCCAACAACTACTATTGGAAACCGATCTCTCACTCGCTTCCATCGCCAATCTGGTAGGATTTGAACACACCGAATACATGAACGTGGTTTTCAAACGAATGACGGGTAAGTCGCCCACTGCCTTCCGAAAGGAAGTCTGAAACTTCTAGGCAAAAGAACGCGAAAACAGTCTTCATCTAAGGTGAATGGTTATGATACAATTTAACAATCGACTAACGACGATGAATTTCTGTTTGAATCTGATTTTCGCAGCAATGATTGCTTCGATCAGTCACGCAACGCTGCCAAATATCGTTGTGTTTTTGTCGGACGACCATACGATTACCGATAGCTCGCTCTACGGATCGACTGAGATTCAAACACCGAACATGGAGCGGATTGCTGCGGATGGCATGACCTTTGACCGCGCGTTCGTCGCGTCACCGTCGTGTGCTCCAAGTCGCGCTGCCCTCCTCACGGGATTGATGCCCAGCCGCAACGGTGCCGAAGCCAACCATGCGAAGCCGAAACCCGAAATCAAAAAATTGCCAGCTTATCTCCAACAGGTAGGTTACGAAGTCGTCGCATTTGGCAAAGTCGGTCACTACGGGCAGACCAAAGAATACGGTTTTGATCTCGCCATGCACATGGGTTATCACGAGGACATCGCAGTGCCAGAAGCTTTGAAGTGGCTCAAAGGTAGAACCAATGACAAGCCGCTTTGCTTGTTTGTCGGCACAAATTGGCCGCACGTTCCTTGGCCCGCTGCCAAAGAATTTGAACCGGGTAATGTTCAGATCCCTGTTAGGCATGTTGACACGGCTGAAACACGGTTGGCTCGAGCCAAGTATCTAGAGGCCGTTCGAAATATGGACTGTGAGCTTGGCGAAGTCTATGACTTGGCACGCGAGAAACTTGGCAAGGAAACGTTGTTCATTCACACCAGCGACCATGGAGCTCAGTGGCCGTTCGGAAAATGGACACTGTATGACAGCGGCATTCGGACGCCGCTGGTTGTCAGTTGGCTAGGCAAGATCGCACGCGGAACACGAACCCAAGCAATGGTGTCGTGGGTGGATTTGTTGCCAACAATCGTTGATGCCGCTGGCGGTTCTGTTGATGAGGATCTGGACGGCCGATCGATCCTACCCGTTTTGTTCGGTTCACGAACGACTCATCGTGATGCCATTTTTGCTGTTCATAGCGGCGATGGGAATTTCAATGTGTATCCATCACGAAGTATGCGTACCGAGCGGTTCAAATACATTCGAAATTTGCATCCCGAATTCAAGTTCTCCTCGCATGTGATGAAACCAGCGAGAGAAGAGGCCGCATATTGGTCCAGTTGGGTCGAAAAGGCCAAAGCCGATGAGAGTGCTCGGGATGTCATTCGTGCCTACACGCAACGAGACGCCGAAGAACTCTACGATGTGAAAAACGACCCGCAAGAACAGCATAACCTTGCCAGCGATCGGGAATATGAAGAACGACTTTTCCGCATGCGACAAGATCTCACCGCTTGGATGGCTGAACAAGGAGATACCAAGACCGTGTTTGGCACCCCGGAACTGCTGCCAACAGTGGCCCCCTGATAGCCGCGAGCTTGGGCGTAGTAATCGGATAGCTTATTTCGAGGGAATGCTGGACGATTCTCTAGGCGGATTACGACCGATGAAGGGCTGTTGCTGCCAATCGACAACTTGACCGCGGATATTCTCCACAGGCACGCATCAGTTTGCAATAATGATAAATCGGATACGGATCCCGACATGTCTAGCTCCGCAAGTACTCGAGGCGTTGTTGGCTTGAAAATTCCGATCCGGAACATTAATTGAGCACTCTTTGACGAGTAATACGTCTTATGTGGTAGTCCATGGAAATCGGAAAGCCATTGGTGTTCCGTGATAGAGCGGGGCGTTTGGAAACCGTCGTGGACTCTAAGTGCTACTGCGCTCCAACGATAGATGCTGGTCGCCGCGTAAGCCTCAAACTCAGGCAACGCCAGCAACACTAAGTTGATTACCTTCTACAATTGCGGCGAGCTGTGTTCAATGCTTTTCGGCATCGACTTAGTAAGAACGCACAGCTCCAAATCAGTAGCCGAGTCGGAGCCATGTGCTCAAGGTCTTTCGGCATCGACGTAGTATGAACAATCTCAGCCAGCCTATGTTGAGTCATCTGCTCCAAGTGCTCAACGTCTTTCGGCATCGTACTACACTCACGATGCGATTATTCGCAGCTGGAATGACAGCCATGCATCGCGCTGGGATAGGCGGCTTGGCGTGCTCGCTTCGGTCGATTGAGGAGCGATTCCATGACGACGAGTGATTATCACCTTCCCGTAGTTGCCTCAGGATTCCGCAGACCAACTTGTCTTTCCAACGACGGAGGTAACGGGGCACATGCAACATGCCGCATCAACTTGGTGTGTAGCATCGCCACCGA
>JBBQRC010000425.1:0-5289 GCA_038215215.1 Pirellulales bacterium | reverse complement strand
GAAGGCTTTGTGTAGCGGCTATCAGTACGAAATGCGTCCCGGCGGCGACGCGACCGGCCGTATTTACGACGAAGGACGTCGCGGTCACAAATTCAACATTGTTTGGCTCGACGCCTACACCCCGCAGGATCGTTTGGACGCTGCTCAGGCAAGCTGCCAGGAAGGTGAGTGGAACGACGTAGAAATTCAGTGCGTCGGACCGTCCATCAAGACTTGGCTGAACGGCAAGCTGGTCGTCACCAACGACGAGTTCATCGAGAAGGTTCGCAACAAGGACGACGAGTGGAACACGACCTGCACTGCCGCGTACGGCGACCGACTGGTTCAGACGCTCAACGGATTCTGTACATCGGACCTCGTCGACGAAGCGAGCGAGAAGACGGGCAAGCTCGGCCTGCAAATGCACGGTGGTACTGACTGCGAAATGTTCTTCAAGGACTTCGAGGTCATGCCCATCACCGCTGACATGATGAAGCTCATCGAGCGGAAGTGAGTCCTGTTTCGGTTGGAATTTGGACGAATATTATATGAGTCAAGATTATTACACGCGCCGGCGTTTTAGTTCCACGGTTGCCGGCAGTGCTATCGCGGGATTTTTCTCGCCATCGTTCGCTGCGTCCGCAGAGGAGCAGGCGACGGATGTCGTAATTATCGGCGGTGGTCTGGGCGGTTGCGCCGCCGCGATTGCAGCGTTACGCAATGGATTGAAGGTTGTCATGACCGAGGCGACTGACTGGATTGGTGGACAACTCACCAGCCAGGGCGTCCCGCCGGACGAACACTTCCAGATTGAAACAACCGGCGCTAATCAATCTTACCGCGAACTGCGATCTCTTATCCGGCGATACTATCGCAATAACTATCCGCTGACCGATTCCGCTGGTAAGAATCCGCATTTGAATCCCGGCAACGGCAATGTCTCGCGGTTGTGTGCTGAGCCGCGTGTCTCGCTGGCCGTTCTGGAGCAATGGCTGGCGCCGTTTGAAGCTTCCGGACAGCTTGTGCTGCTCCGCGAACACATCGCGGTCGCGGCAGATGTGGATCGCGATCAGGTGCGCGCCGTCAGCGTCCGTTCGACGAAGACAAGCGACTCACGCGTGCTGCGCGGGAAGTACTTCGTCGATGCTACAGAGCTGGGCGACCTGTTGCCACTAACGCAGACCGAATTCGTCACTGGCTCTGAAGCCCGCAGCGTAACGAACGAACTGCATGCGGGCGACACCGCGAACCCGGACAATCACCAAGCCTTCACCATGTGTTTCGCCGTCGAACATCTCAGCGGCGAGAACCATACCATTGATCGGCCGGAGGAATATGCTTTCTGGCGCGACTTCGTTCCTCAGCTCACGCCGCCCTGGCCGGGCCGACTGCTGGATTTCACTTACACGCATCCGCGATCGAAAGTGCCCAAACGACTCGGCTTTGATCCAAATGGCGGCAAATCCATTGGCGCGGCTTTGAATCTGTGGACGTATCGGCGGATCATCGACCGCTCGCTGTTTGAGCCGGGTCGGTTCGCAGGTGACATCAGTCTTATCAACTGGCCACAAAACGATTATTTGCTCGGCAATCTGATCGGCGTGCCCAGTGATGAAGCGTCACATCATACCGTGCGGGCTAAACAGCTGAGTCTCTCGCTGCTGTACTGGTTGCAGACAGAAGCACCTCGACCAGACGGCGGCACGGGATTTCCCGGTCTGCGGCTTCGCCCTGATTTAATGGGTACGACGGACGGTCTGGCGAAAGCGCCGTACGTGCGTGAATCGCGCCGCATCCAGGCACTGTTCACCGTGCTGGAAGAATACATCGGCCGCGAGAATCGCAGCTTGATAACAGGCAAACCAGCCTCGGAAATTATTGCCGCAAAGTTCGCAGATTCGGTCGGCGTCGGCAGTTATGCGATCGACCTGCATCCGTCTTCCGGCGGCGATAATTACATCGACTTTGAGACATTTCCTTTTCAGGTTCCGCTCGGATCGCTGCTGCCGGTACGGCTTCGGAATCTGCTTCCGGCCTGTAAGAACATCGGATCCACGCACCTGACCAGCGGTTGCTACCGGCTGCACCCGGTCGAATGGGGAATCGGCGAGGCCGTCGGATGTTTGCTAAGCTTCGCTTTGAACCAAAACGAGTCACCGCACACGATTCGAGCGAATGAGTCATTACTGAGCGAATTTCAGAAGTTCATTCGCCAGCAGGGTCTCGAAACTGATTGGGCCTAAAAAGGTGGATTGGACGTGTGCCGATCTGAGAAGTAGCTGAATTGTGTCAACTGAAGTTTCCGCTTTGCAAGCAGCGTTGACGTTTTGTTTCAAGAAACCTCTATGTCAGCCTAAGCAACCGCACCTACTTGAGTTGGTCCGCGCATTGCATTTGCGAAGTAAGCGGCGACAGTCTAGGGCTTTCGTTATCAATCCGCACCAAGGGAGATCCGGCAATCAGGAGGCGCGTGGCATGCTTCAAGGTTTGATCGGTTCAGCCCGTAGTGGGGCGTCTTAGCCTGCTTGGCAAAACCAATTTGATGCGGAAGACCCAATGGTTCAGATCCGCAAATTATTGTAGATTCGAAGCAACGGTCGTAACTGAATTGCTGGACGGCAGATTTGGCTCACGATGTCGCCCGCGCACTTCGCGCGGCATCGACTACGCGTACACAATCCCCCAAACCACTGAGGGCAGATGGCTCAACTAGAAACACTTTCCGCCGAGGACACAAGTAGCCAAGCGGCGTTCCCACTTCCGCCCAAGCCCATCGACGTGTGGCTTCGCCCGCTTGCTCGGTTTCTACATGTGGAAGCCACCAGCGGAATTTTGTTGGTCTTTTGCACCATTATCGCTCTGTCTGCAGCCAACTCGGTTTGGGCTGAGACGTATCTCTCCTTCTGGCAAACGAAAATCACCATTGGCTTTGGTAGCTTTCAATTTCATCATTCGCTCCACCACTTCATCAACGATGGCTTGATGTCGATATTCTTTTTCGTGATTGGATTGGAAGTTAAGCGCGAATTGGTTCATGGGTCGCTATCCGATTGGAAGCAAGCGACGCTACCTATCGCGGCCGCACTGGGCGGTATGCTTGTCCCCGCGGCTCTATACCTGTCTGTTCAATATGGCCAACCGGGAATGCGTGGTTGGGGGATACCCATGGCCACCGACATAGCGTTCGTCGTCGGCTGCCTAGCGGTGATCGGATCTCGAGTCCCCTCCCACCTGCGGGTGTTGTTGCTGTCGTTAGCGATAGTGGATGACATTGGCGCGATCTTGGTAATTGCGATCGGCTACACGGACTCTTTTGATGTCAGGTTTCTAATTTTGGCGGCCATTGCAATTGCCGTGGTGCACTTGTTTTCGCGGGTCGGTATTCGTCGCTTTCCTCCGTACATCGTCGTTGGAGCATTTGCCTGGATTGCGCTCCACGAGTCGGGCGTCCACGCCACGCTGATCGGCGTGATTCTGGGTTTGATGACACCCGCCAGATCGGTTTTGGTGCCGGAGAGGTTTCGGCGATATTTACATGAGAAGAAAGAGGAGTTTCAACAGCGGCGATGGGACAAGCGTCGGCATCGCGCCGAAGTTGTTCAAGAGGTTCAGCGTTTGACGCGGGAAACCGTTTCGCCATTGGAGTATCTTGAAATGACTCTGCACCCTTGGACGGCCTACGTAATCATGCCGGTCTTTGCTCTGGCCAACGCCGGCTTGCTCATTGAACCGGCGAACCTGAGTGACTCCGTCGCGCTGGCCGTCGTGCTGAGCATGGTTGTCGGCAAGCCGCTGGGGATTGTCCTTTTCAGTTGGCTAGCGGTCCGGTCGGGCCTGGCAGCATTACCCGCAGGAGTAAATTGGCCAGTGCTTATTTCGGGCAGTTGTTTAGCTGGTATTGGTTTCACGATGGCATTGTTTATCGATGGACTCGCTTTCGGTGTTGATGGTCCCGACACGGCCAAGACCGGCGTGCTGTTCGGCTCGGCAATTAGCGCCGCGTTGGGGATCGGATTATTGCTGTGGAAACTACCGAAACGAAAGCCAACATAGTCGGTACACCACCCAAAACCCAACGTTGTGGCGAAATTGTGGACGCGCGAGTTCACGGTTCGGTGGACAAGCAACCATCACGGTGACTTTAATTGCGACCTGGTGCCGCGGAATACTAACGATTTTTGCGAGTTGCGGCGTGATTCCCTAACGATTGCCTTCATGACGCACGGATTTGTGGCACAGCGAATGCTGCGAGTGATTAACCACACAAGCGTTTAAACGCTAGTCGAGGCTGAGCTTTCTCAGTTCGTGTTCGCCCCGCTCCGTCGAAACTGATCGATAGGAAGTTTCACGTCTGGCGAAATTGAAGAACACGCCCTGCTGACCGACTGGTTCAACCAACAACTCTGCGAGGAGCAAGCATGACGAAGGGCAAACCGAAAATTGAGCTGGCCAGAGCCTACGAATCCTCCCCACACGATAACGGCCATTACCGCGTCTTGGTAGACCGTTTGTGGCCACGTGGCGTGAAGAAAGATGATCTGGATTTCGACATTTGGATGAAAGAGCTTGCTCCAAGTACCGAACTTCGCCACTGGTTCAACCACGACTCAGAGCGATGGGACGAGTTCCGCAAAAAATACTTCAAGGAACTGGACGAAGTCGCGGATCAAGTGTCCGAGTTGCTTCAGTCCGCGGGTAATCGAACAATCTTGTTGCTCTACGGTGCCAAGGACGAAGAGCACAATCAAGCGGTCGCACTTAAGGAGTGGATTGAGAAACATGCGTCTACGTTGAAGACATGACGGACGTGTGAGTGGGTTAATGATTTAACGAACCAAGCAGGTTTTTGCACCTAAGGGATTGGAGGATACTTGTGTCCCAAGAAAAACTACATCGCAGTCGAATACTGTACCGCGAATCGGTTGCAGTCAACGTCAACTTATACATAGTGGAAAAGCCAGCGGGATTTACTTTTCGCCCCGGTCAGGCCGTCGAATTCGCGATCGATGAGCCAAAGTGGCGCGACGATAAACACCCTTTCACGCTGACCAGTCTACCCGGCAATCCACTACTGGAGTTTGTCATCAAGTCCTATCCGCTCGCGGATAATCCCAAACACGAAGGCATGACGGAGCATCTCGGCAACGATGTTCGGGTCGGCGACTACGTGTTGTTTGGTGATGCCTGGGGAGCGATCGAGTACCGTGGTCCTGGCGTGTTCATTGCCGGTGGTGCCGGAGTCACACCGTTCATCGCGATCCTGCGACAATTACAACAGCAGGATAAACTCGAGGGCAACCGTCTGTACTT
>JBBQRC010000424.1:0-5293 GCA_038215215.1 Pirellulales bacterium | reverse complement strand
AGGCAGCGGCTGTTTGTACAAAGCAAGGATACGCAATGCGCGCAGCATCTGCTCAGGAGTTGACGTAGCGTCGGTGACTACTCGCATCGCACTTCCTGCAATTAGGTCAGCGAGTACGCCAGCCTCGTTTAGTTGATCCGTGAGGTTCCACCGATACCAAAACTCAGGTGGGAAGTTAATCTTCGCAAGCACATCAGTTACTTCGCGCTGAGTGTCAGCAGACGCACTATTATTCTGAGTATTTTGCAGATAATTGCACAGGAAAATCGCAGACCACTCAATAACTTTCGGGTTCCCCGTATCGCCTTTGCTCACTAATTGCAGGGCTTCGCGAATCACAGGCCGCGCTGTCTCATCTAGCGAAGTAGAAGGAGTTGAAAAATAGCTCAGGAAAAAAATTTGCCACTGCGCTTCCCCGTCGCGGAGCTCGTCAGCCAGAAATCGGTAGTACTCAGATGGATCACTGAACGTCTGAAAGAGGGTGTAAAAGCCGATCTTACTTAACTCACGACTTGATACTTTGCTGCTGGCACGCAATGCATCGACAATTACTGGTCGGGCGTCGGTGATTGAGTGCTTGGTGGAGATTGCTGAGATTGCGTTTAACGCTTCGGTCTGTTTTTCCTTGCTGGCGTCCGTCGCAAGAATGCGCAGCCACTCCCTGTAACCGACAAGGTTGTACGTTGGTTCATCGACTGCAACTGGAGACGAGGCGGTTGCGCCCGTGTTTTCGGAGCTGTTGATTTTGGAATTGTCGAGTGCCGATGTCGCAGCATCCCCCATCGAGGTTCGGTTCACCCGTTTGATCGTCGCAACCACCGTTTCGCCTCGCTTGATTAAAAACTCCTGCTTGTCGATCACAACTTGATCACTGGGTGCATCGATCAGAATCTCGTATTTGTCCGCCCGCAGCCGAGTTGATTGAGCCCCCGGATGCACCGAAAACTCATTGACCACCTGGCCATCCCGAGCGACTTTGATTTGTACGTCCGCTACGTCGGACTGGATCACTAACTGGCCTTTTTGAGTTTCGATCGTGATCAAGACTCCGGCGAGAATCATCAGCGGAATGGCGGCCGCTGCAATCCACGGCCTGCGGCCACGCGGCGGCTTGGCAGGAGGATGGAAATCGACGTTCGCGCTCGCAAACTTCAATTGCGACTGCTCCAATCCGGACATTAACCGCAGCGACTGGTCAACTGCATCGGTGGCGTGTTCTACAACCGCGGCAGCTTGGGCCGACTGCAACAGCTCTACTAACTGGCTGCCTTCGCAAAACGGCTGCAACGCTTCGGCGACATGCGCTGCACTGGCGGGGCGCGTGGCCGGATCGCGACTGAGCAACTGGCTAACCAATTGCACCAGAGCTGCTGGACAGTCTTCACGGACAGAGGATAACAGGGGCGAAGTCTGCGAACCAAGCAAACGCACTTTTTCCAACAGTGTCATGTTGGGTGATGCGGCCAGTGGTGCGCGACCTGCCAGCAATCGAAACAGCGTGGCGCCGAGCGCGTAAAGATCCGCTCGATAGTCGACGGCCCCGGTCCGTTCAGCTTGCTCCGGTGCCATGTAATCGATCGTCCCCATCAGTTGCCCGACCGTCGTCAACTCGCAAACCGGTTCCTCCCACAGACTGATCTGCGCCAAGCCGAAATCGAGAATCTTGACGCGTCCTGTGGCATCGAGCATCAGGTTTGACGGTTTGACATCGCGATGAACGATCCCTTCCGCATGAGCGTGCGAAAGCCCCAACGCCGTCTGCCGCATCAGTTCGCAGGCATCGGCGACGGACAGTCGACCGGTCAAGCGCGCAATGCGGCTGAGGTCGAGCCCTGCGATGTATTCCATCACCAAATAGTGTGTTCCCTGCTCCTGCCCCGCGTCGGTCGCGTTAACGATTGCCGGATGCTGCAGCCGACCTGCAGCCCGTATTTCGCGTTGAAAGCGGCTGACCAATTCCGGTTTATCGCCGACCAGCGATGACAGCAACTTGATCGCAACTTCCTTCTGCAAACTGCGATGCCGCGCCAGCACGACCATGCCCATGCCACCCCGTCCGAGCGGTCGCAGCAATTCGTAGGCACCGATCTGACCAATTGGCCACGCAAGAACCGGCTTTTCGGTGGAGTCGCTCAACCGACGCGCGGCGTCAACGGCTTGCTTAACGACGCTCAGCTCGTCATCCGTTTCTAATTTCGCAGGCGTCTCTCCTGCCAGTCTACGCACACCAACCAGCAACGTATCGGGATTCGCTTCCAATTCGACGACGGTTTGCTCGCACGCTTCACAGGTCGCCAAATGAGCTTCGATGACTATCGACTGCGAATCCTCGACATCGCCGATCAAATATTGCTTTAAAGTTTCGCGCGGTAGGCACGTCGCTGATGTCATTTTCGCTCTCCAAGTGTGTTCCGCTATTCTAACCGAGTACACTTAAAGAAACGCTGGGTGTGTGACACGTCGAAAAATCGCTTGCCAAAACAATCGAAGGATAGGCTGACCGTGGCAATTTCAACCGACACTCGTCTCAGCCTGTTAGAGCGTGCTCGAGATCGCGACGAACAGGCGTGGCGGGAGCTGGTGGACCTTTACAGTCCAACTGTCGTACGCTGGTGTCAAAGCTCACGGGTCAGTGCCGAAATTTCCGCCGACTGCATCCAGGAGGTCTTTGCTGCGGTCGCGCGGTCGCTCGACACTTACCATCCGCCAGGGACGGCCGGCGCATTTCGGGGTTGGCTGTGGACCATTACTCGCAATAAGCTCCGTGACGCAATCCGTCGCAACGCTCGTCAAGCGACAGCCGTGGGTGGTAGCACGATGTTGGGAATGTTGCATCAAGTTCCCGAAGTTCCGGATGACGAACCAAGTGAGGCACCGGACATTCAGTCACTGATGTGGCGGGCAATGAAGCAGATCGAGAGCAGTTTTGAAGCGCGCACGTGGCAAGCATTTTGGAGAACCACGGTGGATGGTATCTCGACTGCGGTTGCGGCTAAGGAACTGGGAATATCTCCAGCCTCCGTGCGCCAAGCGCGAAGTCGCGTTTTGCGACGCTTGCGTCAACAGCTGGGCGATCTCGAATAGTCGTGCGGCTCTTTTAAGTGTGCAGCTCTTGCCAATTGGCCCCGATCGAGGCGCGGACTGGACCATACGAGTCAATGCGCCGCTTACGCTTGCGTTACGAATTGAATTCAGGGACGTGTGCGGTCGAGTTCACCGAACAGGGCGCTAAGTGATATTTCTAGGCCGGGAAGGATCTCGCCACCGCTGAGCGATTGCGTTTCATCAAAGAGTTGATGCTTGGTAATATCGCTATAGACCGCTACGGTTCGCTCTTGAATATCGATCATCCAGACTTGACGCACCCCCGCATGAAAGTACTCACGGCGTTTGCGCGCCATCTCGGCGTAGGTGTTTCCTTCGCTTAGCACTTCAACGGCCAAGTCCGGAACCAACTCTGGCACACGTTCTTCTGGGACTTTGCCGCCAGGCAATCGATTCCAGGACACGAAGGCAACGTCAGGGCCCCGAACTTGTGTGCGCAGGATTCTCATGAACCCGTCTGGCCCCGAAACCAAGCCTAGATCGTGAACTCGCAAGTATTGCCGAAGAAGTTCACACAGCAGACTTGCAATCAGAGATTCTCGCCACCCCATGGCTTTCTCCACCAGTGCACCGTCAACTAACTCGCACATTCCACCTTGGCTGTTGGCGCGCAGCAGATCGTCAACGGTCGCAGTTCCCGGCTTAGGTTCAGAACGCACACGGTGCGCAGGGATATTCCCTAAGTCAGACAAAATGTCCGCGAAATTCGCAGCGACTGCGGCATTCGAACTCATGGAAGGGAGACCTCATCAGAGAGTGGTTTTTTACTCATCCCATTATAACAGGATGGCGGCACATCAGCCAATTGAACGTCGTGCCGATCGCCCAGATTGAGTGCGATCGAAGTCACGATTGTCTAGAACCTCCGCGTCGCCGAACCATTTCTGAATCGATGAAACGTATTTCCGCAGGGCAGGCATACCCCTTGCCGGTCAAGCACAGATTGCGAGTGGGCCGCTTCCAGTATGAGATCGATTGACGTGGCATGCTAGCGCTGCTTGCTTTTAAGCTGTTGCCGGTCCATGATCAGCATTTCATTGCTGCGGAGAAACCACAAACCGCTAACCTATCGTCGATGCACGACAAAGCCCGCAGTTCGATTTAGCAAGGGAAATCCCTGCGTACATTGATAAGCACCTCGGCATGAGTTATCTGGCATAACGTTGTTTAACCGCGTGGGCATCGCCCCGCGTTTTTCGGCACAATCGCGGCCCGATGGGCACGCGGTTAAACGAAGAAAATTCTGCAGAGGTGCTTACGTTAGCCGTCCTGAAAACTCGACGCTGGTGAACGTGCAAGCTGATAACGAAAAAACCCACGGGCGTGCCCGTGCCACACACACCTCAATTTTCAATCTGGACAAAGCACCAGAGCTTAAATCACTTACCAGCCTAGACGGCGTATCCGGAGTTAAACCGATGCTTACCCAAAATTCAGTTCACTTGAATTTGAAAACAGTTCAGTCTTGGCTGTGGCTGCTGTCTTGGCTGTGCTTGTGGCTGATCCTGCCCGCGGGAGATGTACCTCAACTGCGCGCCGAATCGCCTGTCCCGTTGAAAATCGTGACGCACAACGTGTGGTATGGCTTTACGAAAAAGTCCGAGCCGCGACATGACAACTGGCGGAAGTGGATGGCCGCTCAGGCGCCAGATGTTGTCTCGCTACAAGAATTGAATGGCTTCACCGCGGCGCAATTGGCGGCCGACGCAGCAACTTGGGGGCACCAGTATTCGGTTCTACTGAAAGAAGATGGTTTTCCAACCGGTATCACTTCGCGATTTCCGATCACCGATGTCCGCCGTATACGGGAAGGGATGCACCATGGTTTGCTGCGATGTCGCATTCGCGGAGTGTGGTTTTATGTGATTCATTTTCATCCATCAAACTTTGAACAACGCGTGGCAGAGGCTGGTGTGCTGCAAGCTGACATTGCCGCTCTGCCGGACCCTGATCCGGCCATTGTGCTGGCGGGCGACTTCAACGGTTTTTCACCTGCCGACCGTGCGTATTACGACGCCGACGCGAGGCTCGTCGAGTTCTTCACAATGCTCGACCAACGCGATCAAGCCAAGAACCTGAACGCGGGCAAGTTAGATTACGGCGGACTGGAAGCGATCTCGGCGCAGGGGTTGGTAGATGTCGTCGAGCGTTCGCGGGCGCAGGATGCTCCGTTCGTCGGTACCTTCCC
>JBBQRC010000423.1:0-5299 GCA_038215215.1 Pirellulales bacterium | reverse complement strand
AGACGGCGATCTGAGGGATAAGTCAAAAGGAAGCGAATCGGTTGACTTGTGCGCGTCCGATCACCCACTTTACTGCTCGGCCCCGAGACTGATTTCCCGGCCGGAAAGTATTCGAGTTCGACCAGTGAGTTCAGCCGCATTGAGCGAGTCGTCAAGGTTCAGGGTTGTTTGTCCTTGGAAAGCGACGCTCAACACTCAGCGGTCCGCTTCCACCACGTTTCGCGCACAAGGATGAGCCATGCTGTCAGCCGCCGATCGTCAACCTGTTAGTTCGAATGCCCAATCGAGCCACCACATTTCGATTGCCGCCGGTTCACAGGGAGTTCCCCGAGCGTGGAGGTTTATTGTTTTGCCAAGCCGAGCGCAGCTGCAAAGCGGACAAGCAGGCGCAACGATTCTACGCTGCGATGCGCCTCATAGCCAAAGTGTCACCGGCCCTCAGCTCGTGTGGTCGCTGCCGGTCGGCATTTTACCGCACTTGCCAGAGCGGGTGCAGCGGCTACTTTCAGACGGTCTGCTGGTAGACGACGCTGGTATAGCCCGTGAATCGGTCACACCGCAGGTCCCGTTCGGATCGCTTTCGGAGAAGCCGTCCGGAGCCAGCCCTGATCAGGCAGGGGACAGGGTTGGCGAAAAGTACCGTGCGCTGCTGGCCGAGGCTGCTCACGACATCCGCGCGCCGCTGGGGGTGGCACAGCAGATCCTTTCGCGCATTGCCTCGCGGGTGCGCGCCGACCGCTCGCTTGATCACAACGAACTGAGGCTACTGGACTCTGCCAACGATCGACTCAAGCAAGCATCCATGTGGTGCGCAGATATCCTCGCGCCAAATCGACTGGAGCAAGCCCATACCGCCTCGATTCGCCAACGCTTCTATCCGCATCAATTATTGGCGATCGTCGCGCCGATCGTGACCGAATTGGCATTGCGTCGCGACGTGAAATTGCACTGGATAGGCTGGGATCAATCCTTACCAAGACTTTATCTCGACTCGAATCAGCTCGCCCGCGTGCTTATGAACTTGATCGGCAATGCCATTGAGGCCAGTTCAGCGGGAAGTCATTTGAGCGTACGTGTTGCCTGGCAAACGAATGTAACTCAGCGTTTGGTCATTGCGATCGAGGACGAAGGCTGTGGGCTTGATGGCGCCTTGCTGAAATTCCTCAACAGTAATCAGGCGGCATCAGCCAAGGCGGGCATTGGTTTGGCGACTGTTAAGACGTTGGTTGCGGCCATGGGTGGCGCATTATCGGCCCAAGTAGTGCAGTCCGGCGGGACGCTACTGCGTATCTCGCTGCCGGTCGATAATCGCTTGTCGCTAGTCCGTGGTTGGCTGGTACAAAATGCCGCCAGTGTCGCTCGCAATCAGGCGCCTCTGAGTGGTCGTATTCAATTGCATGTCCTCCGCAGCGCGGGGCTGAATACGCGACTCGCCGATCAACTCCTGCAGCAATCTGCCTCACCCAATGACTTTGTTTATCGCATTGCGGACGACCGTTGGCTGTGGCTTTCGATTCTGCAGAGTTCAAATAAGTCGGGCGAGGCGACTTCGAAAGTAGCGATCTCCAGTAAGGGTGCTGTTGAGCGGCTTTCGGAGCAACTGACCGAACGCATGGCCGTGGAGTCGGGAAGACTGAATTGTCAGCTCGCCTTTGAATGGTCGGACGTCGATCTGCAATCATTGCACAGTTCGCTGAATCAACATAACCTGCTTCCCCAGTTGTCCGCTGCGATCGCCGATAAATTTGCGCAACTGGGCGGGCAGCGTATCCCCCCCATTGATGAACTGAATCATGAGGTGGTGAGCGAATGGGCCAATAATCGCGACCTCGATTCCGCCGCGGCCCAGCGTTTCGGTGAGCGAACACGCCACGCCGGTGCTTGGCGGGTCGATGCCGCGGATGCCAATTCACTTGCCACCCGGCGTCATCGCGAGGCGATTCAACCTCCACTTCACCAGCGGAGCCTGACGACCAGTTTTCTGAATGCGGATCCGTTACAATTCGCCGAACTGGCTCAGGACTGGCGGGCGCAACAGTCCGATTTGCTGCGAAGTTTGGAGTAGAGCAGCCCTGGTGATTGCAGGTCAGTCGGTACTGGTTGAAAGATACTTGAGACCTTATACTCCGCGGTTTGATTTCTGGCCTTGCTCGGCTGTAGGACAGTCGATGGGAAGGGAGATTATGAGCAGCGGTGTGGATAGTGGTGGGGTAGCGAGCCTAGCGGACGAAAAGGTTTTGGTGCTCGATTTTGGTTCGCAGTACGCGCAGCTCATTGCGCGTCGCGTGCGCGAGCAAAACGTTTATTGCGAGATCATTCGACATGATCTGTCCGCCGCGGCAATTCAAGCCAAAAAGCCGCGTGGCATTATCCTCTCGGGAGGACCGTCGAGTGTTTACGAAACTGGCGCGCCGCGATGCGATGAAGCCATCTTTCGGCTTGGCGTTCCCATTTTGGGTATTTGTTATGGAATGCAACTGGCCTGCCATTCACTAGGTGGCCGCGTCGGACATTGTCAGGCTCGTGAATTTGGTCGCGCCACGCTGAGAATAAGTAAAACGGATAAGTTGCTCGCGGGCTTGCCACCCGAAATGGACGTGTGGATGAGTCACGGTGATCAGGTCAACGAAGTCTCCGATGACTTTGAGGCTTTGGCTGCCACCGGTTCTTGTCCCTACGCTGTCGTACAACACAAACGGTTGCCCGTCTTCGGTATCCAATTTCATCCCGAAGTGACCCACACGCCGCTTGGCGGCACCATCCTCCACAACTTTCTCTACAACGTGTGTGATTGCGAAGGTCGTTGGCATTTGGCAGATTTCGCTCAGCGCTCCATTAACTCCTTGCGCGAACGCATTGGCTCCGATCGAGTTATCTGCGGACTTTCAGGGGGTGTTGATAGCGCCGTGACTGCCGCCATGCTTTACAACGCCATTGGACCACAACTTAGCTGTATCCTGGTGGATAATGGTCTGCTGCGAAAAGATGAACAGTCAGCAGTGATTGCGGAGTTCTCTAATCATTTCAAAACGGACCTGCACGTTGTGCAAGCCGAAGAACGTTTTCTGGACAACTTGAAGGGTATTACCGAACCGCAAGAGAAGAGGCGGCGCATCGGTTATCTGTTCATCGAATGCTTTAAAGAAGAAGCTGCCAAGGTTTCGGGCGCCAAGTATCTCGCGCAAGGGACGCTGTATCCGGACGTGATCGAAAGTGGTGCCGCTGCGGACGGCCCTGCCGCCACCATCAAACTTCATCACAACGTCGGTGGCTTGCCCGAACAATTGGGGTTCGAGCTGGTCGAACCGCTGCGCGATCTGTTTAAGGACGAAGTGCGTAAACTAGGTGCCGAATTGGGTTTGCCCGACCAATTAGTATGGCGGCATCCCTTCCCGGGCCCCGGCCTCGCCGTCCGCTGCTTGGGTGAAGTCACGCGAGAGAAGCTCGATGTTCTGCGCGAGGCCGACCATATCGTTGTCAGCGAAATCAAAGCGGCGGGACTGTACCGACAGACCTCGCAAGTCTTTGCGGTCCTGTTGCCGGTGCAAAGCGTCGGCGTCATGGGGGATGCGCGTACATACGAAAACGCGGTGGCGATTCGCTCAGTGAACACCGATGACTTCATGACCGCCGACTGGAGTCGATTGCCGTATGATTTGTTGGCACGCATCAGCACACGCATCATCAATGAAGTTCGCGGTGTGAATCGCGTGTGCTACGATATTAGTAGTAAGCCGCCAGCAACTATCGAATGGGAATGATTTTCAACGCCGTATCGAATGACGGAATTGTATGAATCTCGAGCTCACAGATCACACGGCTCTCATCGTGGGCGGTGCCAGCGGCATTGGCTTGGCCACCGCTCGCTGCTTCGCGGCAGAAGGAGCGCACGT
This sequence comes from Pirellulales bacterium, assembly GCA_038215215.1. Lineage (GTDB taxonomy): Bacteria > Planctomycetota > Planctomycetia > Pirellulales > Pirellulaceae > Aureliella. The sequence continues at coordinate 1,406 of JBBQRC010000423.1, read as the reverse complement.
AGCCATTTGGGATTGTAGCCCCGGTCTGTCGAGCGTCGCCCATCAGTTGGCACAAGACTTTGCCGTTCCATCCTTAGGTATCGAGGCGGACGTTACGGATGAACAGTCGCTGACCAACGCGCTACAAGCCACTTTGGGTCGGTTGGGGCACATCGATCATTTAGTCAATGCAGCCGCGATTGGCTCAGGCAAGTTCGGTTACCCCTTCACGCATTTGACCCCCTGTGACTGGCGAAAAGTCTTGGAGGTGAATGTGATGGGGATGACCAACTTGGCACATGTCGTTACGCCACACATGGTCGAGCGAGCTCGCGGCACGATGGTCTTCGTGGCCTCGGTGGCCGGACAAATCGGCTCGCAAACCGACCCTCCCTACAGTGCTTCAAAAGCGGCGAATATCAATTTCGCGCAGTGCATGGCCAAGGACTTGGCCGCCAGTGGCATTCGCGTCAACTCGGTGTGTCCTGGGATGGTGCAAACGCCGCTCAATCGGTCGGTGTGGCAAGCCTGGTACGATCAAGCAGACGCCACCGAACGCCTCGGTTACGAAGCGTGGGCGGACAAGAAAATCCGCGCGATCGTTCCCCTTGGAAAATGGCAAACCGTGGAAGCGATTGCCGACATGATCGTGTTTCTCTCCTCAGCCCGTGCGGCACATGTCACTGGACAAACAATCAACGTCGATGGTGGGTTCGTCATGCACTGCTAGCCAGCTACAATCGTCGTCCCAAGTGCCAGGCAAGTAGTGATTCCGCGACCAACAAACTGGCTAAAGCGATCAATACAGCACGAGTCAACGCTTGAGTTGGCTCCACCACTCCCTCGCTAGCGACTGCCACCAGCCCGTCGTCCACTTTCTCTTCGGAACTGGGAAGTTGCGCTGTCGGCAGGGAAATCAAATCACTTTGCAGCGGGTCAATGTTGACGGCAAACATTTGCAGCGGTTGTCCTTCCGCTTTGACTTGATAGACACCGCTGTGCATGGTCTGTGAAAAACTCCAGGGACTGCGTCCGACGGAATCTACCTCTGCAGACTGCACGCTCGCTTCGTCACCATTCGGACGAATCACCTGCACTTGCAACACAGAGTCTGTGGCGCGAACCGTGCCAGCCAAAGTTTGGCCTACCGTTAAGTTACGATTCGTGGCGCTGTGGCTAAGTGCCATTTGGGCCGTCTGCTGAATCAGCGGAACGAAACTGGGCCAGGCCGCCATCGCATTCCAGGCTTGCCCATCCCCCGTCGCAGTTCCTGTTTGCGGCGCGCTGAGTAAACAGGCGACGAAGCCACCCTCGCGCCGTCGGCTAACAAGCAGTGGCCCGCCGTCTTGAAGCGCCAATTCGGTCACAAGCGGAGTGTTTTCAGACGGGTGGATTTGAATCTTCCAATAACGAAAGACCGGTGTCGT
>JBBQRC010000422.1:0-5310 GCA_038215215.1 Pirellulales bacterium | reverse complement strand
TGTGAATGAGAATCTCGTCAACGATATTCTCAGTAGCATGAATGCAACCGAGATGGCCAAACGCCAGTTCCGGCAAATCGCGCGCGTCGCGGGACTGATTCAAGCTGGCTATCCCGGTCAACGTAAAAGCGCCAGCCATATTCAGGCCAGTAGCAATCTTTTTTATGAAGTGTTTTGCCAGTACGACCCCAAAAACTTGTTGCTCGAGCAGAGTCGACGCGAGGTTTTGGATATGCAGCTTGAAATTCAGCGCATCTCAACGGCACTGGATCGAATCCAAAACAGCCAAGTTGTCGTCATGTCGCCAGCCCGGGCCACACCACTCGCATTCCCATTGTTAGTCGACAAGTTGCGTGAGCGGGTGAGTAGTGAATCATTAGCCGATCGCGTCGCCAGATTACAGCAACAACTTGAAAAAGCGGCTGACCAATCGACGGAGAGCGCAAGGTGAACGTTGTGGCTTCCTGCATTGACGTAGAGATCTCGGGCATCGCGTTTCGCATGTATGCCGATCGTGGATTGTATTGGCCGGCGCAGCGAGTATTATTCGTCGCCGACACGCACTTCGGCAAGGAGGCCACGTTTCGTCGGCACGGCATCGCGGTGCCCGCGGGTAGCACGGACGCAACTCTCGCCGCGGTCGACGGAATGATCGATGTCAGCGGCGCTTCGCGGGTGGTCATTCTGGGCGATATGTTCCACGCCAGATCATCGTTGTCACCTTCCGTCTGTCGGTCGCTGGAAACATTCTTTGCAAGTCGCCATAACCTTCGAATTTCCTTGATTCGTGGCAACCATGACAGGTACGTTGGATCACTGCCATCTTCTTGGCCCATCGAAATTTTGGAACCCGGTGAAGCGCTGGCAGGCGTCATCCTGGCGCATGAACCCAGTGCAGTTCCCACGTCTGCGCCGCTACTGCTGTGCGGCCACATTCACCCAGCCGTTCACGTCGGCTCGCGCTCGGATCGTCTTGGCAAGATTGCATGCTTTTGGCTTTCCGAACGTTGTCTCGTTTTACCTGCGATTGGTGATTTCACAGGCACCCACGCGATCAGCCCTCAGTCCGATGACCAGGTTTGGCTAGTGCTTGATAACCAAGTGATCAAGCATCGTATTGCTCGTCAACGCCCATGATTAGGTCGCAAGTCTATCGGCATTCGAGTTGCAATATGCACTGGTATGGCCGCATTGCCGTGGATCACTAGCGTTAAGCACGTCTGCAAAAATTTTCTTCGTTTAACCGCGTGCCCATCGGGCCGCGATTGTGCCGAAAAACGCGGGGCGATGCCCACGCGGTTAAACAACGTTATGCCAGATAACCTATGCCGAGGTGCTTATATTCTCGTTCCCTGACAGAGCCAGGGAACGAGAGCCGAGTTCGAATCAACGATTTGTGGACTTGACTTTGATGTCCGCTAGCACGTAATCCGCGATGATTCTGTGTCCGTGAGTCGTTGGATGTACGCTATCCCAAAATAGATATTTTTCCGGATCGACGTCGGGAGCTAGTGCATAGCCAATGCCACTGAAAGGTTCAAACAGCGTCGCGGAATCAACTACGTTGGTTAATTCAAATCGCTTGGGTTTTCGGGTCATCGATTTGAATAGGTGAGCAATATCAACGTCCGCGATTTTCACATGCCGAAATTCCTTGCGTAGGCTGCGAAGCTCCTTGGAAAGCTGTGAGTTGAAGGCCTCGGATGCCCAGTCAAGTTCGCTTGAGACAGTTGCATTGGTGTTGAAAAAAGGAGTTTGGCCAAGCAGCGGTAGGTTCGGTACGATGAATGTACGTGCTCCGGCGTCATGCAGCGTCCGAATCGCTCCCGCAATACCCTCCACTGCGTTGGGAATGAAATCTGCCTCGTCGCCGAGCGCACCGAAGAAGATGTCGTTTGCTCCAGCCCAAATAACGAAGATTTCATTAGCATCCGCTTGATCACCATTCGCAGCTGGATAATTCGACACTAGATAATTCGCAACCTGTCCTGCCAGATCTGGAGTGTAATACGGTGACGGTCCCGCAGCCCGAGCGCCGTTGACGGCGTAATTTGTACCACCCAGCAGGAATGGCTGAGGAATTGCTTCGTCAAGTGCGTCCGCGATGTATTCAACCCAGATCGGACCGTTCGAGAAGCGACCGTAGTAATACAGCGGAGCGGGTGGCCAGGAGCCCCCGGTAAGGATGCTGAAATTTCCGGTCTCGGACAGGCTGTCGCCAAAGACGTGAATCTGGGCAAAACAGCTGGTCGCTATCTGTAGCCCTAGCACGAGTGTGCCACACAGTAATTGAATTTGCCTAAACATCATACAATACTTCCTTTTGGTGTAGAAAATGTCACAATCGAAACTCTCACTACTGAGCTAGATCCCATTTGGCTGAGTTTCATGCGCGAATATTAAAAAAAACGAACCGTTCGCTGGGTCAGCAGATCAACGACTGACCGGGGGTCGAGGTTGAGTAAACACGATGAAAAACGATATGGCCGATTTAATCGAGTTGTCGAAGTACCGCGGGTATCTGCATTTCCTAGCAAGAACCCACTTGCCAGCTCGATACGCTGGAAAATTAGATGCGTCGGATATCGTCCAGCAGACGTTGCTGCAGGCACACGCAAATCAGGGACAGTTTCAGGGGCACACTGAGGCTGAGCTAAGAGCCTGGTTGAGAAAAATTCTTGTTCGCCAACTTTCGCACGCGACACGCGAGTTGCACGCGGGCAAGCGGGACATCAAACGTGAACAGTCGATTGAAGCTGCTTTGGACGCTTCCTCAATGCGGCTAGAGAATTTCCTGGCCGCCAAACAGTCTTCGCCAAGCCATCAGGTCATGCGGCAAGAGAACGTCCATATTATTGCAGATGCGATCGAAAAACTGTCCGCACTTCATCGCCAGGTAGTGATTCTGCGGTATTGGGAGGGTAAATCTCTGCGAGAGCTATCGGAATCACTGGGGAAATCTACGGCTGCCGTAGTTGGTCTACTCAATCGAGCTAGAACCAACCTGCGTCGTATTTTGCAGGATCGCAGCAGTCTTTAACGCTCCCAGTCGACTTGCCACGTGGCAGAGTGGCTCAGACGGCGCGAGCAGTGATGACGCGCAATGGTACGTGAAAATCGGTGCCTTAGCCGTTAATCAGCGCCTTGAATCTTAAGTTTCGGCAAGATTTAGGCTGCAAGGCAGTTCGCTCCGTGCTACGATACTGGCTAATTCGATCGCTAACAATTATTTCTTCAAGACTAAGTCAGCTGGACGTCTTCGAAGATTGCGATGAAGCGAACTGGAGGCCATTGCTGAAATGCCGTCACCGGACCCCTTATCGACTTCTACTTCCTTGTTAAATGACATTTGTTGCGGCGAACAGCAGGCGTGGTTTCGTTTCGTCGAACTGTATACTCCGCTTATTGAATTGTGGTGCCGTCGGCAAGGTATTCGAGCAGTGGATGCTGAGGATATCGTTCAAAATGTTTTTGCAGTCGTTGCGATCCATATACAAGAATTCGGCAGAGATCGTTCAAAGAACTCCTTTCGTGGGTGGCTGTGGACGATTACTCGTTCGAAAATTGTCGATCATATACGGTCGGCAGCGAGGCAGCCTGACACTTTTGGAGATGCAGGATTGCTCCCCGCGTGGGCAGTCGCCGCGAGCATTGAAACGAATGGCTCCCCTGACTCTGATAACGATCTCCAAGCGCGATTGGCACGTGCGCTGGAAATTATTCGGCAAGATTTCTTAGAGCAGACCTGGCAGGCGTTTTGGCTAACAGGCGTCTTAGGCTGGCGTCCGCGCGACGTCGCGATAGATCTGGGCATGACGGCAGCCGCAGTCTGCATGAGTCGTGCACGCGTCATGCGTCGCTTGCGCGAAACGATACAAACTTCTGACCTCTAGAATTTCTTTGCTAACTGGAAAATTTTCGAGTTAACGATTTGCGTTAAACCTAATAGCGGATCACTAGGCTCATTCTTCGCGCATTCCGCGAAAACCTCGCTTCGCATTAACAACCGTATTATAAGTCGCGAGACTGCCGACGATGATCAAGCGACTTGCGTAAGCGGTTAGTGTTCCGCCACGATGACGTGAACGATTTCTTTTTTAGCCGAGACGATCATGAGCGATGCCTGTCCAAATTCAGAAGCCTTGCGCCGCTATTTACAAGGAAAAACTGCCGGTCACGCAATTTCCGCGCTGGAAGAGCACGTTGCAAAATGCCCAGCATGCGAAGTCCGCCTGGAGGTCCTGTGCGAAGAATCTGACTCACTAACGAGGCTGGTTAGTGAATTTTTTCCTATGCCGACCGAATTTGGTAGCTATCCGGTACAACCTCAAGTCGCCAGTGGCGTGGCTGATCTTGAAGGCTATTTCGCGGGTAACCCGCAGTTACCCGAAGGTGTGGAAAGAGCACCGACGATGATAGACGGCTACCACATCCTTGAGCGCATTGGACAGGGAGGCATGGGCAGTGTCTTTCGCGCCCGGGATGTACACCTCAACATCGATGTGGCCCTTAAGATTCTCAATACAGAACGCATGGGATCTGAAGAAGCGATTTCGAGATTTAGGCGCGAAATGACAGTGCTGGCTGAGCTCAAGCACAAACATATCGTCCAAGCGCTGGCTGGAGGCGAGGATAACGGGCTCCCTTATTTTGTGATGGAATTAGTCAGTGGCATCAATCTTCATCAGCTCGTAAGACGCCTCGGACCACTTCCGGTTACCGATGCTTGCCACATCGCGCGACTGGCTGCCGGGGCATTGCAATATGCTCATGCAAAAGGGGTCATTCACCGGGACGTCAAGCCGTCAAACCTCATGATTACTCCCGATGGGAGTGTCAAATTGCTGGATTTGGGCTTGGTGCAGATTCTCAAGATGGATGCCGAAGAGGGCCTCTCACGGACAGGTCAGGTGCTGGGGACGTTGGCCTACATGTCACCCGAGCAAATTTCCGGTGGCCATCAAGTCAAGCTGCAATCGGATATTTTTAGCCTTGGTATTACGCTGCATGAATTATTGACGGGACGGCGTCCCTATGAACGTGCCGGACTACCGAGACTAGTACCGGATATTCGCTCACTGCGCCCCGATGTCGGCCCAGAGTTGAGCGGGCTGGTGGATGAGATGATCGCCTTGAGACCCGCACACAGGCCTTCGTCTATGTCTGATGTCGAATTGCGACTTGAGGGCATCGCCCCACCAGCCAACTTGGTCGACTTGGTCGCTGCTTACTATCGCTGGGATAATAGAAGCCCGCAAACCGTCAACTCAGGATTTGCTACCGCCGAAACAGCCAGTGGCGAAGTAACTA
>JBBQRC010000421.1:0-5321 GCA_038215215.1 Pirellulales bacterium | reverse complement strand
GCGAATTGTGCCCAACTTGGACCATTACGCGAGCGCGACCGTTCGCCGCGCGGATCGATTCTGTAGTCACCGCTTTTCGTTCGGCTGTGGTCAGCGAAACACCCTCGCCAGTCGATCCGCAAACGTACAAACCCGTGACTCCGCGGGACAATAGACGGTCAATTTGCGGACCGATCTGACCGTACGCTACCGTACCGTCAGCATTCATCGGTGTTAGCGTTGCCGCAACCAAACCTGTGTAGCAAGTGGAATTCATGTTCACTTTCAAATGGAATTGCTAGTGCATCGTCCAGAATAGATTTGGGGATTCTCTTTTTTGCGTGGCACTCTTTTTTGTGTGGCACTGGCTCGCCAGTGTTTTTTGAAACTTAGCAGCTTGCCCGTCGGTTAGTCAGTTGTTTGATTTAGTCAGAGAAATACCAACGGTTATTGATACGCTAGCCGTCGTGAAAGCTCGACATTTGTGAACGTTTAAGCTGACAACGAAAAACCACACGGGCAAGCCCCTGCCACACACGCTCCAATTCGCGATATGGACAAAGCACTAGTGCGAGGCCCGCAGTGTGCTTCGCATTTTGTTGCCTGCCCCGTTTCGACTGTTTTTACCACGTGACAGATTCTACCCACTTTTCACTGATCGATTGGCTGGTGGGCGTCACGAAATACTTTTTCAAACAGACGATCGTAAATTAGCTTTTAGTTTGCGTCCGCTTCGTGCGATCGCTAAAATTCGAGTCGCTCTCCCCGGAGTACCACACAACTTATTCCTGCCCCAAATGGCACGGGGTTAAGCAGAGCTCGCTCCCTCTCGCCTGATATTTCCGTGGCAGAGGGTTGAGGTGAGAGGGCCGAATCCCAAGGAAAGTCGACCCCTCACCCTAACCCTCTCCCCTGAGTACAAGGGAGAGGGGACTCGCAAATTGCTTAACCCCGTGCCATACATTCCTGACCCTTTTGTGCTTGCTCTGACCCCTTTGAACTTGCTCGTAGGCGAACGAGATTTGCAATTAGGTCGCCACCTTCGTAAAACATCCATCTCTTCAGCGGATTCCAAAAGAACATGATTGAACAAATGACTGCCGTGGATCGCTAGGTGATCACATCATCTTCAAAGCCTTCGCTACCAGTCATTACACTGGATAACGATGAGAAATGGGACTGTCACCAATGCGGGTTTTGTTGCCGAGGCAGCTTGATTCCGCTGAGCCGGGATGATCTGACGCGACTGCAGAGTCAGAAATGGGGGGAACAACCGGAGTTCCAAGGGCGCTCCGCCATCACGGTTCGCTATCCAGGCGCGGAGAGCTCGTTTCGATTGGCGCATCAAGCCGATGGGAGCTGCGTTTTTCTTAGTGAGAGCGGTGGGTGTCGTATCCATTCGAAGTTTGGCGGTCAGGCCAAACCGACAGTTTGCCAAACGTTCCCCTTTCAATTGATTCCGCATGAGCAAAAGGCTGTGCTGACGGTTCGACTCGCCTGCCCTTCTGCCGCAGCCTCCCTCGGAAGTCCTGCGACCAACCAACTTCCATTTATTAAGCAGTTGGTGCGCGACGGTCGCCTGAAGGCGGATCCGATCGCGCCGCCAACGCTTAAAACGGGCGAATTGCGAGACTGGAAAACGGTAAGCAAAGTTCTGGCATCCGTCGCTGGTCTGCTCCAAGACCAACGTTATCCTCCGGTGCGTCGACTGGTCCATGCGTTGCAGTTTGCCAGTCTGCTGGAAGCGGCCAAGACCAAGAATCTCAACGACCTGCAAATCGTTGAACTGGTTCAGACTTTGGCGAACTTGGCACCTGAGGAATCGAAGCTGCTGTTTGAGGATCGCCGCGAGCCCAGAAGTTATGCGAAGATTATGTTTCGCTTTATGGCGATCGACTGTGCGCGGCTCCACCCGCTATGCCGTCATCAATCGAAATGGGCTGCACGTTTTCAATTGATGGAAACAGCGTTCAAAGTAGTCCGCGGAACTGGTGATTCGCCTGTTATCGGCCAGGTTTTTGATAAAATTAATTTTGCCGATTTGGAAAGACCGCTTGGCGTCTTGTCCAGTGAGGTTTACCGGCCACTTACGCGCTTAATAGAAACCACTTCTGCATCGTATCTTTACGCGATCGCCGACCGGCGCGAATGGTCCGTCGTTGAAAGCATTCGGGGCTTGGCGATCCTGTTTCCCGTTGGCCTGTGGCTCATGCGCTGGCTCGCACATGGTCGCGATCCCGCTGTGCAAGATATGGTGAACATTGTCGTGGCGCTGGATCGGAGCCAAGGCTACGCACCTCTGGCCGGAGGCATTCACCGCTGGCGACTCTCGGCACTCAGCGCCCACGCCGAACTCGAAAGACTTGTCGTCTGGTACGCGCGTTAGTCAGCGTGGCGATTCTGACTCTGGTGGGACACTCAAGCCGCTGTGGCAGGCGTTCACGAGCTTGGCCGACAAGCATGTTCACAGCGGACGATCCAATGGCCAGTTTTCAGTTTTGCAAACCGCTGGGCTGGGCATAACGCGAATGAGCATCAGCAACAGCCGGTAACCCAGAGACGGACGCCCCGTCTCCACCATCGATTTCAGCACTTTGGTAATAAACCCACCTCCTTGCGCCATTTGGCTTTCCGTCTTGGTACCGCACGGCACATCATCGGAAATCAACGTGAATTCAACCCCGCCATCAACTTCTTTTAGTACGTACGTCACCTTGCATGGCGGATCGTTAAAATTCGTAAAGCGAAAGGTATGGCTGAACCGATAGGGCGGATCGTATTCGAGTATCTCACCGACGACGCCCGTGTACTTGCCATTAGGCGTTCTCATGCGTAACTGTGCACCGGGCTTCAAGCCGGTCGTATGCATGACCGAGCCAAAGAAAAAGGGGAGGACTTCACCCTCATTGGTGAGCGCATCCCAAACTTGCTGAATGGTCGCTTTGATGATCACGCGATGGACGAGTTGCTTTGTTTGTGTCATGGCTTGGTATTCTTGACTTGTTGTTCGATCATGTATTTGAGATCAAGTGCTCGCGTTGCCCAAAACCGGCTGTAGTCGGTTGTCCAACGATCGTAAATCATTTGAATCGGGACCGCGTTAAAAAACAGTTCCCGACGGCGACCAACCTTTTGCGAGACAATCAGCCCCGCAGCTTCCAACACATCCAAGTGCTTTAGTACGGCGATCCTACTAATGCCGTCAAAGTACTTGGTGACATCCGCTACGCTACTACCGGGCATCGATTGAACGATGTCCAAGATTTTTCTTCTAGTCTGATGACTCAACGCCAAAAAGACTGCATCCATTGACTCAGGTTCCATATGTAACCAACAGGTTACATATTCACGAATGCGAAGTCAACACTTAAAATTGGAATTCCAAAAACTAGTTCTTTGTCGCCTTCGACTTTGGGAGACTCTCGATTTGTGTGGCACTGGCCTGCCAGTGGTTTTTGAGACTTAGCAGCTTGCCCGTCGAATAGCCAGTTGTGCGATTTAGTCAGGGACATCCCAGCGTTTGTCGGCGTGCTAATCGACGTGAGAACTCGGCATTTGTGGACGTGCAAGCTGACAGACAAGAAAGATGGGGAGTGAGCGCAGTGAGCTAACGCGAGGCTGTTCGGTTCGTTGCTCATCGATTGGCAAGCTCGTTATTAAATTCGAAGTCGACTTCACTTAGCATCATTCGGTCGAGCCGCAGCAGCCATCCTGGGCGGTAGCCACCGGCAAGCGCTGGCGGCCAGTGGCTTCACCGGCCCAAGTCGCCAACGCATCGCGCTCTGGATAGACTTCGCGACTGACGATTGCCCCATCGACCATGATGACGGGCAAGCAATCGGTACCTGCGGTACTGATCAGCTGGTGAATCGTTTTGTTCTCAATGAACGCGGCTGGTTGTTGGGCCAAGTTGAAACCTTCAACGTGGTGCCCGTGTGTTCTTAGCCATTCCAGATCTGCGGCAAATCGCGGCAAGACGGGATCGACTTGAGGACCACACACGCCCGTCGAGCAGCACATTGGCTTGTCGTAAACGTGGATCTTTTTCATGGTTAGCTCCGAGTAAAATGCATGGGGTAAAATCCATGGAAACGCCATGCAATCGTTCATCGACGAACGACGATAGACTCAGCAAAATAGAGTTAGAGTTCGGCGATGAGTTGTTTAAGCTTTTGGAAAGCAGGTTGATGGATGCAGTAGCAGACGCGGGGGCCGTCTACTTCACCGGTCACCAAGCCAGACTCTTTGAGGATTTTCAAATGTTGGGACACGGTTGATTGTGCCAGCGGCATTTCGTCAACGATTTCACCGCATACGCAAGACGATCTGCTCAGCAACAAACGAACGATACGTACGCGAGCTGGAGGAGCCAACGCCCATGTCAATTTGGCCAAATCCTCCGCCCAGTCGACATCCGGTAAGGACAACTTCTCGGCTTCACTACCACAGGTACGCGTCGCATTCACGTTCTTCGCCATGCCTTGATCAATTCATTGCGTGCAAAGGAGGATCTCTTGCCAAAATTGCCTATCGTCGATTAACGATATCATTCCGACCCAACTGCGTCGAGCGGCGTGCGGAGCAAAACCGACTGTTCACATAGTGAAACCGATGGTGCAAATGCCAAATTACAAACTCGACGCTCCCTCGAGTGAGTCTGGGGTGTCTGGCGAATATGGCTCGGCCAATTCGGGTTTAAGTGGAAAACAGTTGCCCCTAGGTGGTTTTCTCGACTGGCCTGCCTGCCTATGATACACTGGCATCTCCAGAAAGCGACTCACTTGCCGTTATCCATGGTTCGTGCAGTTCGCGTGTTTTCCCGGTTCATTAAGGAGTTTCAGATGAAACATGTTTTGAGTTTTGCGGTCGTAGCGGTTTTGGCTGTATGTGGTCTATCGGCTTCGGCAGATGAAATTAAGAGCGGCCTGAAGGAAGGCGAGTCGGTTGGCGCTTTCGACGTCACCAAGTGCGCCGGAGCAACGGATGACAAAGTAGAAGTAGGCGCTAATCTTTGCTACCGCTGCAAGAACGGTAGCCGTCCCCAGGTCATGGTCTTCACCCGCAGCACCGATGCCAAGGTTGTGGCACTGGTCAAGCAATTGGATCAGCAAATCAAGAAGAACGATGAAGCCCAATTACGTGCTTTCGTTAACGTTCTCGGCGACAGCAAAGACGCAGCCAGCGGCGAAGCCAAGAAGCTGTGCGCTGCGACCAAAGCAGAAAACATTCCTTTCGTAGTTCCTAACGAATACGAAAATGGCCCCGAAGATTACGGCATCAATGCCAAAGCAGAAGTCACCATCATCATGGCGCAAGAAGGCAAAGTCAAAGCCAACTATGCT
>JBBQRC010000420.1:0-5322 GCA_038215215.1 Pirellulales bacterium | reverse complement strand
GTCTTGTTCGCCAGCAGTCGTTCGTCAGTAGACGCAATTTGCAATAACACGAAAACGTTAGCTCGTGAAAATCACCTGGCTCATGCTGATGTTTAATGGTTTTGTAATTCGGCTCGGACATGGAACTGCTCTACGTTGATATCGCATGGCCTTAAATCTAGTGGTAGTGTAGCACTGGTGTGGACGTCAGATCGAGCGTGGCAGTGGCGTGCCAGTGCTCTTCGCAATTTGACAACTTGTACGTTCACGCAAAATAACCATTCTTCGAAGTCGTTGACTTAACCCCAGGAAACGTGGCTGCATTGAAGCTGGATTTTAGTTCTCAGTTCAGCCGCTTCGGCAGGGTGGCACTGTTGGGGCGTCCTATCGGGTGTGGCACTGGCGTGCGAGTGTCTTTTGGAGGCTAAGCTCTTGCATGCCGATTGGCCAAACAAAGTTGGCCAAAGGGTGAGACCGAATTGGCGTTTGTTCGAGTGCCACTTGATGAGAGGGCATTGCCACACCTATTGGCCACAAGCTTCGATTTGGCGTTTTGCTAACGCCAGCAACAAGCTGGTAATCCAAAGAACACGGGCATGCCCGTGCCACACAAGATATTACTGCTGCGTCTCAGTGTGGCACTGGCGTGCCAGTGTCTTTCTAAGGCTAACCTCTTGCATACCGATTGGCCAAACAAAGTTGGCCGAAGGGCGAGACTGAATTGGCGTTTGTTCGAGCGTCACCTGATGAGAGGGCATGGCCACATGCTGTTGTTGGCCACAAACTTCGATTGGTTGTTTTGCTGACGCTAGCAGCAAGCTGCTAATGACAAAGAACACGGGCGTGCCCGTGCCACACAAGATTGAAATGACCCAGTGTCTGGAGGGGCCAGGGTCGAGCGATTCGGGGTGCAAGCCGTGGATGGAGGGGAGTCCTGGAAATTGTTGTCGCGACGGATGGCGAAGACTGTATGCAGCGAGTGCCCTAAAACAGCGTAACTTGCTAAATCCCCCTCAAAAACGCAATCGCGGCTTTTTCGTCGGCGCCGGTCCAGCCTTCGTCCATGAGTTGAATGAGTTTGTTCTTGAGCGTTGGATTCAGTTTCAAAGCGGATACGATCGCGCTGCGATGTGGGGATGCTTGTAACTTTTCGACGTAGAGTACGGCGACATCGTCGGAGTCGGAGTTATGGGACTTTTCTAGCTTGTCAAAAACGGCTTGAACGCGGGGGAGATTGCCACGCATGGCAACGAGGGCGTCGGCTAGCCCTTCTTCGTCAAGCGATACGGTGACGCCGAAACTACCCCACCGAAATCGATTGATGACAAAGCTGGGATCGTTCTGTGCGTAAACTTTAAAACCGTGGCTGACAAGCGTGCCTGAACCGTCGTATTGGTGCGGGCCGATCTTGGAGATGGAAAAGCTGAAGTCGAATCCTGCCAGCCAGGTAACGGGGTCAAAGGTAAATCCGTATTCTTGATGCCTGAGACCTGGCGGCCAGTTGATCGAAGGTGAACCAAACGAGTGGACTTCGCGGCCTGCAATTGCACTCGGCCCATCAACGGCGGCAACTGCAGCCAACGCATTGCTCAAAATAAGATTGCCCTGGCTGTGTGCATGCAGAGGAGCGGTTCTGTTCTCTGGCTTACGCAAAACCCGAAAGAGACTTCGCGTGGCAGGATTGCTCGCAAGCGCTTGTTCCATCGCCGCAGCGCGACTGGTTGAACTGCCAAGCTTCGCCAAGGAGCGATCGAGTGCTTCGGTCGCGTTTCGGGCCAGCGGGCCAGCGAACTGAAACTTGTCAGTTAGGCACTGAGCCAGATCACCGATGAAGCCACCTTGCAGATTGTAAACGCCGGTCACTTCGCACATTTGCAAAAGTGAAATTACAAGTGCAGATTCGCGGTGGTCGGTGGGACCGTTGCCCATCCCGTTGATGAAAATCGCCCGCGCGCCACGATCAAACCATGGCGATTGAAAAGCTTCGTCGCTAATGTACTGGTTGACATCACCGTCGAAGCGTGGTGGTGGATTTGGAAACTCGGAGTGCTATCCTAGGTGAGGTGGACTGAGTCACGAAGGCCAACGCGGCGACAACAAACGCAGGCGACTGGCCTCTCAAACCGCTATGAAAACTAAATGCCGACGGTAACGCTACCGATTTTCTTGCCGAGGCGGTCGCCGCCAGATTTCCAGTCCGCGATGGCAGGGAACTTGTTTAGGAACAGCGTCATAAATCCAGACCAATCGGAAGGCTGAAGGATCAAGCATCCTTCGGACATGGGTGTCGCTGCGACCCACGAATTGTACCCATTGTGGATGTGAATGCCAGTTGAAGTGGTCTTAGTGCTGAGGTTGCTCTTCACCGGCACGGCGTTGTTCGCGTTCACAATCAGCACAGCCCGAAAGCCATTGGTGCGGAGTACTATCCAGCGCTCTAATCGTCTTTCCGCCTGGATCAACCCGGCCATCAGGAACCGCCATTTTCACCACGCGCCGCTGGAATTCCTCGATCGCAGCCATGGTGTTGGCGTCAACACTGCCAGTAACGATGAGTTTTTGACGACGCTGGCTACGCGGCCAAGCCTAATTCCCGGGCGTAACGCAACCCCAGTGTCATTTGCGTCCCGCGCGTGATCAATGGCAATTGCAGCCAAAAATTTGCCAGAATTTTGGCAACTTCTGCTCGATTACCTCGACAATAGGAGTAGGCAGCCGTTTCAATTCGAATTGGGTTACTGTTCGCGCGGCTTAGTATCGAGCGATCAATAAGTGCCGTGACTGGCATCACCGCCGAGCGCTGGCTCACCGTTTCCACAGAACCAGACGCTTGCGCGCCGCGGCTTACGAGACAAAAACTGCTGGCAGCTTAACTTATAGACTGATCTTAACTCGCATCGCTAAGTTCGCGGGTTCGACGATCTACGACGGCAAATCCATCCCACTTTACTAGAGATTTATCATGCCTCCTGCCGCTCGTATTGGTGACATGCATACTTGTCCGCTGGCGACGCCGGGAACGCCGCCAGTGCCTCATGTGGGTGGTCCCATCTCAAAAGGTGCCGCGACAGTTTTTATTGGTATGATGCCTGCTGCACGGATGGGTGACATGGCAATCTGCGTTGGTCCTCCAGATACCATCGCTAAGGGATCACCTACTGTGATGATCGAATACATGATGGCGGCGCGCGTGGGTGACCCGACGATGCATGGCGGCGTGATCACACTAGGCTGCCCAACGGTCATGATCGGCGAGGTTGGTATGGGCAAGGTAGTCACCACGCAGGGTCAAGCCATGGTCACCGCTAAAAAAGCCGCCCAACCGTTTGTTGAGCAATGTGAAAACTAGTTGACTATTAAGAGCTAACCAGAGGGCAGGGGGACGCGGGCCGGAGCACGCCTCTGAAATTTGTTTACGAGAGAGGGCTTTGCGTATGTCTGCTGTAATTGAGAAGACTTGCACGGCCAGCGAACTCGAATCGTTGGCCGGGCAGATTGGCCGCAATCTATTTGCTGTCGTCGATGCCTGCGACGAACCGCAAGTGCTTGGCAAGATCGCCGCACTGGGAGAATCCGGCACTTGTCTCTATGCAGGAAACGCCAAAGAGAAGTTTCGTGATATCGCCCCGTATCTGGTCACCGCGGATCAAGATCTCCTCAAGTGGGTCGAGCAGTCACTAGCGGGGCGGCCCTGGGGGTTGTTTTTGGTTTCAGACGCCCCAATGCTCGAAGTGCGTCGGCATCTGCGCCGATTCTTGCTAGCCAAACTGCCAGACCAACGGACTGTCTACTTCCGATTTTATGATCCTCGCGTCATTAGCACTTTTATCCGTAACAGTAGCGAGCAAGAGCGGGCCGATTTCTTCGGACCCATTGAGCGACTGATCGTGCCAAACGAGGGGAGCGACCAATTCATCGAGTTCACGCCTGCGTGCGCGAAAAATCTAGGATAAGAACTCTTAATTCAGGCAACCTTGGCTGAACTCGGCCGAGAACAGAGGGGCCTCTAATTGTGGATACCGTAGGGATGATCGCCAGCACAAGTGAGGGTGCGCGCCGTGATGACCATTAGCCAAACTCAATTTGACGCGTGCATGCAAGCGGAACGAGACCGATTTGTCCAACGCATGGAGAACCATCTTCGTTACGTGCTGCCCGATGAATGCAGCGCATTGGGCGACACTGGATTGCGAGAGTTAATCGGCGTAGGCATCGACAAAGCGGCAACGTACGGAATTCAGATTGAGTACGGGGTGGCCAAGTTCATCACGCTCATGCTCATGTTTGGAACTGATTTTTGCAATGCTCCTGAACATCCATGGACTCGCCAGGTCTTGAACGACACGGAGCTTGACGAATCCGCTTGCAAAGGGGAATTGCTCTACGAGGCGGCGCTCGAACATAGCCGCATCGAAGAAGGGATTGACGAGGACGACGAGTAGTTCGACGTGCGGGTGAAGTTGCGCGTGTGTTTAACTGTTATGAGAGGTGATATTTTGACGCCACCTGGGATGCACGAGAAGCTTAAGCAAGCTGGTGATGCGAGCGATCCTGCTGGGACTGCCACTTCCACGGCTAAAAAAGTGGGGGATCCCGTCGCGCCGTGCCCCAAGGGCAAGGTCATCAAGATCACCGCTAAAATCCTCGCCACGCGTAGCCTGCATCCGCCGAAACGCCGTATCCGTGAGATCAAAAAACTGAAGTCCAGCACTTCCTCGGATGAGAGTTTAAGCGGAAACAAGCCAGTCATCCTTGTGCGTGGTTGCAACGTGTTGCGGTTGACGGCACAGACATCACCTCCCAACCAGCCTGTGATCTGGGAGATTAAACCCAACGAAAACGACAACTCAGCCCCCGCGTTTACAGAAGAAAAGCCAAACACGATCAAGCTGGATACTGGGAGGACTGGTTCCTTTTCGGTAATCGCGCAGCTTGAAGACACCAAAGTCGTTTGGAACGTGGTTTTTGTTTTTGTTGACGTGCGTGTTAAGACTACCAAGGTGACCCATAACGAATCCTTTGCTGCGGGGCAGACTTCGGCCGACGCAACTTCCAGCACTTTTGCGGCTGGTCAATTCGTACGCGGTTCCAATGCCATGGAGGCAACCGTCAAGGTCAATCTCATCGGCGGTGGCACTGATGGCAAGCTCGGTATTGATAAGATCAAATTGGGATATCTCCAAGACGGTACCAACGACACGCTGACGGGACATTACGATTCCAAACCAGGGGGTGGGACAGGACAAGAGTTAGTCTTCCAACCTCCTTTGACAACTCCACCTACGCCAGCAACGTTCCCAGTCATTGATGCCCAAGGGCCTCCCGCAGGCGCAGATGAACCCG
>JBBQRC010000419.1:0-5329 GCA_038215215.1 Pirellulales bacterium | reverse complement strand
CTGAGAGATTCGGCAAGTTGCGAATACTGATCCAAGTAACCCGCACACAGCGTTGCGGCTTGCAAAAGCGGTATGGCGCCGGACAGTTTCCCATTGGCGATCTCCCGTTTCGCTAACGCTTGTAGGGCAAGTGGCGTCATGAAGTAATCGAATTCGTTCTTTAGTACGCCATGTTCGCGTAGCAACACGCTCGACTCTTCAGCGCCGCTGAGCTGCATTAACTGTAGGCCTCGCAATACTCCCCAGGCACCATTTATCCAAACAGTGCGTGGCTTTCCGGCATTGGAAAACAACTGTAGCAGCGGCTGCGCCAAGGGCGAGTATTTTGCCAGCGGACCGAGAATTTCACCTCGTCGTGTGACTGCGATCGCCATGGTCCGCAGGACCTCGGCGGCATCCACATTGGTAACGGCAACCGCCGCCTCAGCGGTCGCAGTTTGGCTCGCACCGACATCAACTGTAACCTGCGCGAACTCGGGATAACTCAGCAATTGGGACTTGCGCGTCGCCGGAAACCAGTTGACCGCTTTCGTATTCAACTCCTGCACAGGCGTCAGCTCCGCTGTACCGCGAAGCTGGTCGAGCCACGTCGGAAACGCGAGCGCGATCATCAGTGCGGCGTCATATTGCTCCATCGCCAACGCCAGCTTGCCTTGCGCGTAATAACACTCACCCATCAAAACGAGCGGTGGGATGCTATCAATCCATGGTCGATCGGCAATTCGCAGCGATCGCGAACTGGCGACACGAAAGCCTTCGCTCGATTCCAGCACGCGCCCAGCTTCAAACAAATCACGGGCAAGGTAATACTCTGGGCGTGGTGCCTCACTGACGGCTTGCGCCAGAGCGTGAGCGGATTGCAAAACCAAGCTTAAGAACACTGGCAACAGGCAGGATAACTTGGGGGATAATATAATGGTGCGGTTCATGAATAGTCTTCCAGCACGGGGCATAATCCAGTTTCCTTGCTAACGCGTCGTTTTACCAAGGTGGCAGCGTCGGGTTACCGAGGTGGCGGAGACGACGGGGGAAGTCACTAGTTTAAACCGCGGCACCTCGCGATGCATCTAGTTTTGCCAGCATTTTGGAGGGGTAGGCAGTTGCTAGCTTACATGGAAATAGTGACTCTACGACGAATTTCGTGAATGTGCGACGCACTAAATCCGATAGAACCGGTAGAGCTTGCCAGCGGTAGGTACCGCGAAAGCAGTGCGGCTATTGTGACAGCAATCACGGATGGATGTCGAGGAGATCACTCATGACTGAGACCAAGCGTTCGCGTGCTTGGCAATTTGCCTTCCTGGGAGTAATCCTCGTAGGCGGACTTGCCCCATCAACTGGTTGCCAAGTCTCTGTGGCGGGCCAAACGTTGCCCAGCCCGTACTACTTGCATGACGACGTGCAGTATTTCGCGGCTGGTTCCGAGAACAAATTGGCCAACGAAACGGCGGCCATGAAGAAAGCGCGTGCGGAAGCTATTCAGCGTAATCGCTAGACGGCTGGCACGAACCATGCCTCGCTCAGCTCGCCTGATGATTCCGGCGAGCGGCTGGCGGCTGGCGGCTGGCGGCCGGCGTTTGGCACTGGCCGACGCGACAGCGCTTAGGCGTTGAACCAACTGTCCCAGGTACTGTCAAGCTGCTGTACGGCATCCTTCAACGACAGCGCTGCCCAATGGCTTCGCTCCATGCGGACGATGCCCAAGTGTAGCAGGTCACGCGCTGCGTCCTCGATATCAAAGTCGACCGTTACCCCGGCAGCTTCAAAGATAATTTCTTCACAAGTCGCATCGATCTCGCTCAGACTAACGTCGGATCGTCCGCCCAGGACGATCGCGGTGACGAAATACGCCAGCACCGCTTCACATGCCTCTTGTTGCTCGCCGTCCTCAAGTAACCGTAGGATCACGCCAGCGTTATTATCGAGATTCTGGTAGTACAGGCTCTGCGTCATATTGAGCAGATAGCGCCGACGCGTGTTAACCCTGTAGCTGAACATCGACTTGAGCCCATAGCCGATGGCTAATATCACAATCATCACTAGCACGACCGTTTTGAAGATGCCAAAGAAAGCCAGTAGCATCACATTTCTCAGCACCCGCCACAGCGTCATGCCCATCGCATACATTGACGGTAAGACGATTTTCGAATGATCCAACCACGTCATCTGAATACCGCTCGCGGGTAGCATCATATCAACGTCCTGCTGGGGGACGTTCTTAAACATCCGCAGATAGATTTTTTGAGAATCAAAGCGTTCCGGCGAATTGTGCCCATCAAAGGTTCGAAAGACGACGACCAGACGCTGATAAAGCGGGACGTCGACCGGTTCCTGGCGAAGAAATTTGCGCCAAATGCGACGCTTCCGCTGGCCAATCACGGCACCGCGCGAGTAGACCTCCATATGCTGCAGTGTGGAAAAATTCACACGCATTCGCACGCCCCACTGACTTGCCGCCCGCAGGGCTTGCTGAATGTCTTGGGGACTGAGACGCTGATAATTGGCGCGATGTAAAGCATCTCGCAAACGCGAAAAGGTTTCGTCTGCCAACTGATCACGATGCTTGGCGGTTGGCACGCTCATCAGCAACGTATCGCGGTCGGGATCTAGAGGGGCGTAAATGTAGGTTAATTGCTCATGCCGTTGTCGATACAGATGATGCAGCAGCGACAGAATAAGCGAGGCCAATTTGCGGAATTCTAACTGCTGTTCTTTCCTCAAAGCCGGATGCTGGATTAAATACTCAATCAGGTCCGTCGCGTGCAACGGCACAAACCGCTCACGCCGCTGGCCGTCGGTACCGGCCTCTTCGTATTGCTTCACCAGACCCATAAATCAAGCCTCATTCACTTTTAGGCGTCGTCTCAAGACAATTTACCTTAATCTAACGCATGACGGCTCACTGCACTCGGACTTCGCAGTACTTGGCGAACTCTTCGATGTGGACCGAACCTCAGGAACTGTAGCCAGATGATCTTGCGATGGGACTATCGAGAACATGTGCGCCTCGGCATTTTTGTATTGAAGTGGTTGGTGATTTGCATGCCACTCGGTGCCGCCGTTGGCTCGATGGTGGCATTCTTCCTGTGGTCGCTCGATCAAGTTACGCGTCTACAGTGGCAACATCCGTGGTTGCTCTTTTTACTGCCGTTGGCTGGTCTCGCTTCGGGACTCATGTACCACTATTGGGGACAAGAATGCGAGGGTGGCAACAATTTAATCCTGGAACAGATCCATGAACCAGGGGGTGGCATACCTGGCCGCTTGGCGCCTCTGGTTTTACTGGGGACGCTGATCACTCACTTATTTGGCGGCTCTGCCGGGCGCGAGGGGACCGCGGTACAAATGGGCGGAAGTTTGGCTGCGATCCTGGGTCGTCGCCTGCGCCTGGATACCAAAGACATGCGCATCGTCTTGATGTGTGGGGTCGCGGCTGGTTTTGGTGCCGTCTTTGGCACACCGCTGGCCGGTGCCATTTTCGCCTTAGAGGTACTCGCGGTGGGGCGAGTGAGCTACCAGGCTCTCATTCCCTGCCTACTGGCCGGCGTCATTGCCGACCAAGTGAATGCTGCCTGGGGTATCGCACATACGCATTATGAAATCGTTTTCGCTTCAAATAACACGATCGGCGGCTCTGCAGACTTTAGTGCAAAACTCGATTGGCTGCTCACTGGCAAAGTCGCTGTGGCAGCCATTTGTTTTGGTCTGGTCAGCGTACTGTTTGTCGAGCTCACGCATGCTTTGAATGCCGGCTACAAACGGGCCATCGCCTGGCCTTGGCTACGACCTGCCGTAGGTGGCTGCTTGGTCATCGCTTTGGTTTGGTTGACAGGTAGCCGTGACTATTTGGGACTAGGGGTCGACGCCAACCCGCATGATCCGACAGCGGTGACGATTCAATCCAGTTTTCAAGCTGGAGGAGCCGATTGGTTCAGTTGGAGTTGGAAAATTCTGTTCACCGCCGTCACTATCAGTAGTGGATTTAAGGGGGGCGAAGTCACTCCGCTGTTTTTTATTGGCGCCAGCCTTGGCAACGTGTTCGGGCAACTCTTGGGGGCGCCCGTTGACTTGATGGCGGGCCTCGGATTTGTGGCCGTTTTCGCCGGTGCAACGAACACACCGCTGGCATGTACGATCATGGCAGTTGAACTGTTCGCTCCCGGCCACGAGCATCTTTTAAGTTCCGGGTTCATCGTCTACGCAGCGGTAGCCTGCTTCTTATCCTATCTGCTAAGCGGTCATGCGAGCATCTATCACGCGCAGCGTGGTGAGTTGCCGTGACCACCATCAGGTGATGGTCATTTTTGGCGGCAGGAGAACACTAACCCCTGCGTTTTGGAACCAAGCCAACCGTCGACTTCAAGGGCAAGTAGTCTAAATCGCGGAACATTTTCGCCGTCGGTGGAGTAAACTATCCTGAGTAATCTATGCGCGGTGCCGCGCGGCACTCCCGCAACAAATCCTCTCCGCTAGTCTATTCGTAGGTTGCTCACGTCATGCGCATTATTTTCGCCCTCATTGCTTTTACATTCAGTACGCTTGCCCTGGAACAACTCACCTTCTTGGCACCGAAACAAGCTCACGCCCAAGAGCGCAGTCTGTTCAACGGCCAAGACCTCGCAGGCTGGGAGGGTAATCCGGAACTGTGGAGCGTCCAAGATGGTCTCATAGTCGGGATCACCAAGGACAACGAACCACTTCCGTACAACCAGTTTCTCATCTGGCGCGGTGGCCAAGTCAAAAACTTCGAATTGCGGGCCAAAGTTCGACAAGTTGGTAACAATTCGGGAATCCAATATCGCAGTCGCGAACTGGCTGAAGTGGGCAAGTGGTCCATTGGCGGCTATCAATGCGACATTCATCCGCTGCCGACCAATAACGCCATGCTTTACGATGAAAAGGGACGCGGAATCGTCGCCAAAAATGGTCAAGAAATCATCGTCGACGAACAAGGGGCCAAGTGGGTTGTGAAGGAGCTTCCGCCGGTCGAAGTCAATGTGGCGGACTGGAATGAATACAAAATCATCGCGGTCGGCAACCATCTCATTCATCAAGTCAACGGCCGCACCACGGTCGATGTCGTCGATCACCAAGCAGCTGAGCGCGAACTCGAAGGCTTGATCGCCTTCCAGGTACACCGCGGACCCGCCATGCGAGTCGAAATCAAAGATATCTATTTGAAGGAACTGCCCGAGGGTGGACTCCTGAGCCTTGAACAACATCCTATTCCCAAAAATGCCACAGCGGTCGCAACTCCTGCCAAGCGGGCGAATGCGGCACCAGCTCAGAAAGAGGAAAAACCCAAGGCTGCTGCTCCCAAAAAGAGGGC
>JBBQRC010000418.1:0-5330 GCA_038215215.1 Pirellulales bacterium | reverse complement strand
GATTGCGCGGCAGGTCACTACGCATGGCGGGTAACGATCGGGGGACGCCTCGTTCCACCAATTCGCCGAGTGCGTCGTATGCTCCCCGAATCAAAATATGAGTCGGTCGTGTTGCCTCCATTTCACGCATGACCATGATTTCCGCAATCGGGTCGTTGCTCGCACTGTACTGCTGCCGCAAGACGGTCAATTGCTCGCGGGCTGCCAAGTATTCGGCACATTGCGTCCGCAAGTAAAACTCATGCAGTTGAGGCTCCTTGATGGCAGCCAGATCAAGCGTCTGCCCCTCGTCGCTGGCATGCAGTTGCGACACTTCGAGCGAGGTGAGATCTCGGTTAAAGACTTTCAATTCGTCTACCAGGCCTTCTTTGAAGCCAACGTCGCGGAATCGTTGTCCGATGGTCAGCTCATTAGCGCCATCCTCTCCATGAATAGGCTTCGTCAGATGGTCGCGCACGACATCCACCGCGACCTCCCGCCCATCAACATACAGAACGACTCCGGCAGCCCGACTGGATCCGTCATAGCTGATGGCAACGTGAGTCCATGTATTTAGTGGTAAAACTTCCTGGGCAACGACGCGAATTGCATTTCCAGGATAAAAATGAATCACTCCAACACTTAGCTTGCCGTCCTCGATCAGTAGCTCATAGCCGCGACTTCCCGAATCGGTCCAGGCCTTGGAGCGATGAAGGACCACCGCCCGCTCAAATCGTTTGGGGGAATTCATCCAAAGTGATAGGGTGAAAGGCGTATCGCGAGTGAAATCACCACCGGTTTTAAATGAAATGCTGTTCTCGCCACTCAGCTTCAATCCGTTACCGACTTTCCCACCCAATAGCTCAGGGTCTTCGCTCGTCGTCCCCGCTAGTTCCGGATTCGCGCGATTCTCAACACGATTTTTGTCGGCAGCTTCGAAGGGAAAGTCACCGACGAGGCTGCGGTGTGTTGAATCATTGATCTGCTTGCGCAGCTCATCAGCGTTGAGCGAGGCGCGCCATTCGCTAAATTTGGATGCGACGTTGTCGACCAGACTGTCGAGCACCTTGGCCTGCGCAGCAATATTCATGCGCTGGGTATCGAGCAAGCTCAGTTGCTCGTCGGTTGACAACTGCAGCGTGGGTGTGGGCGTGGCCTGTGTGAAGTGCGAATACAGCCCCGATTCGTCGATGTTGTTGAAGAAAGAGGCGAATTGATAATAGTCGCGCTGTTTCAGCGGGTCGTATTTATGATCGTGACAGCGACAGCATTCGAGCGTCAAACCCATGAAGGCAGCGCCAAACGTGTTCACCCGATCGGCAATGTACTCCTGTCTGAATTCCTCTTCGACACTACCTCCCTCATTGGTTTGGCGATGATTCCGATTGAAGGCGGTCGCCAGAATTTGTTCTCGCGTCGCTTGCGGCAATAGATCACCTGCGAGTTGCCAAACAATGAATCGATCATACGGCAGGTTTTGATTGAAAGCTCCAATTACCCAGTCGCGCCACGGCCACATGGCGCGGTAGCGATCATTCTGATACCCGTAAGTATCGGCATAGCGGGCCAAGTCAAGCCACTCGATGGCCATCCGCTCGCCGTAGCGTTCGCTCGCCAGCAGGCGATCCACTAGGTCCTCGTAGGCCGTAGAGCTTTCATCAGCGAGGAATTGATCGATTGCATCCGGTGTCGGGGGTAGGCCGGTCAAGTCGAGCGAAAGTCGCCGAATCATCGTAGCCCGATCTGCTTCGGGCGATGGTTGCAAGCCAGCTTGTTCCAGCTTCGCCAGTACAAAGAAATCCAGTGAATTCTGACACCAATCGTGCTGCTTCACGGAGGGTATAGGAATGGAGCTCCGCAAAGGGACAAAAGCCCAATGTTTCGAGTATTCAGCTCCCTGCTCAATCCAGCGTGTTAGTAGCTGTTTCTCAGTCTCCGTTAGAGAAATTTTGGAACTTGGCGGAGGCATCTGCACCTCCGCATCGGCCGACATTATGCGCTTGATGAGCTCACTTTCTGTAGGTTGACCGCTCACAATTGCCGACGCTTTGGCCGATTCTTCATTATCCAAGCGCAAGTCCGCGGCCCGCGAATCCGCGTCGGGGCCGTGGCAAAAATAACATTTGTCCGACAAGATTGGACGGATGTCCCGATCGAACGCTATTTTCGCCTGCGCGACAGCCGCTGGAGTTGCCTCCTGCGCCAGGCCGGAATCGGAAATCAGCCAAGCCAGCGACAAAGCTAACAGCGGTAACAGCGGTAACCGTGCTTTCGCTCGGTCGAGAAATTCAGTCAGCAAACGTAGTAACATGGCGGGAATGTTCCGGAAATTGCCAAGTATGGCGAGTCGGGCGACTCGAACTGTGCAATACAGGCGGGGTGGTATGTCTCCATTGCATTATAACCCGTAATGCAACAAGCGGGGGCTGAGGGCGGCGATAGAACGCGTCTGCAGTACGCCGCCGTCCCATAATAAGTTAAGCGGTAGACCCAGTACAACCAGTCCGCAATAACTTCTGCCAGGCGGTCAGTTGCCAGGACTGCTGGAAGGAAGCTGCTAGCCGTCCTGCGCGCGTTCCGCTGTTACTGAACGCGAGCCTGGATGGCGCGATACATGGCGCTGATACTTGCTTTAGCCACAGTGAACTTTTCGGCCGCCAGCTTGACCTCTTCATTCAGCACGCCGATTTCCGCCGTGTAATGCCCTAGGTCGTCGGTTAACGCTTGATTTTCAAGCTGCCGGAAGCTGATCATTTGCTGGCCCGCTTGATTGGCTTTAGCCATTTCCGCCGTGTCGCGTTGATACAGACTGATGTGCTCGCCGACTTCATGAATGCGCACATACAGGTGATTGAAAGCTTCCTGGTAATCGATAAGCGGTCGCACGTAAACCGGCTCGATTAATTCGACAATTCCTTTCGCAATCAGATCATCGGCAACTTCACTCTTGAGCACAATGCGCTTGTTCTCGTCAACGGTCAGCTTAACCCGACCATCGTCACCTCGCTTCAAGCGAACGTCGATGCTTCGCCCACTCTTGTCATAATAACCTCGCTCTGTCGCGATCGCTTCTTCTTGACTGTCCACATCGATATCCCACTCCTTCAGCACCTTGACGCGTACCCAGCGCGCACGAGCCGGGACGGAATCATCTGCGCGCTGTCCGTCAAGCAGATAACTACGCAAGATCGCATCGCGTCTTGGCTCCGGAACATCCGCTAACAAATTGGTCAAAGTCTCTTCATCCATGCGGCCAAAAATCGCTTCGTCGGTTGGTTGAGACCCTTGCGCCGCAAAAGCGGTGTGACTATCCAGCGGTAAAAGTTCGTAAAGCGTCCACGTCTGAGCCCCTCCAGTCTTGATCATTTCAAGTTGATGTTGCTGCAGCGGCAGCGTCGGGGTCAACGTCACTTCGCTTCCCTGGCTTTGCGTTACCGAGAATTCACCAAGATAAAAATTGGGTAGCCCTCTCCCTTGCTCGTCCAGCTCCTCGGCAAAACCATAAACCACAAGATTGGCCGGCAGACTCGAGCCAGCATCCACAGGTACCGCAGCGGCCGCCGGATCAGGTGCCGCTAAGTCATCCGCTGCCACGGCTGGACCAGCAGTGAGCTCAAACTTGTAAACCCCGCTGTCCTGCGAGACTAAATCGAGTCGTCGCCAAACACGCCCTCGGTCAGCAGTGAGCCGACGCAGTTCGCCTTGAACGGGAACCACCGCCACCTGCGCATCAGGATTACCTTCAAAATCTCCCCAAGTGAGCTTCAACGTTTGAGCTTCGGCGTCCACAGCACGCTTTTCGAGAGTTTGCGCTTGCTTGAGCCACCCGCCCCGCCGATAGAGCACCCCTGCACTAAAAATCATGAAAGTCCACGATTCGAAGAAGAGGCAAAGGAGCAATAGCGTGTGCAATACACCCCAGCCCCGAGCCGTAATCACGATCAGGTAAATGAAGGTGATTAACGAAACCACCAACAACAAAATTATGATGATCCCACCCAGAGTCATGGCGAATATTTGTCCCAGAACAAGGGGTTTCAGAGAAGATGTAGCAGTTGCGGGAGACTTGCAGGGTAGGACCGAGCAAGCCTGACGGCAGACCAACGAATCCTCATCTTACTTAACACTTCGACAAAAAAGAATCGTTTCCAGTGGTTTTGGTAGACATCAACTCGCAAACCCCTCTGCGTGAGGGTGATATTCGATGCTTTCGACAGATTGATGTTAGCCGACAGGATAGGAATTACAGGAAGTGTCGGCAAGATAATACGGTTTGGGTAAATGGCACGATGCAGATAACCATCGTCAAGTGCATAGTCCGTACATTCCGATTTCCAAAGATACCTCTCACAAAGCTCATTTTCGGATCTACCACCGACAATTCAGCGGCACTGTCGAAGGCTATCCAAGGAATCATCAATGCACCAGCCGGAAAATTCAACTCCTCGCAAAGCTCAGGCGACCGGTAACTTAACGCCGAGGGGCTTGCAAACAAATTTGACGCGATCGCTGCGTCATCGATTTCGTCGAGTGCTGCGGCAGATGGTGGTCGGCTCCTTGGTAATGTCGAGCCTGGTGACAGGTGTTTCGTGCACGCGCGCCAAATACCGCTATAAGACGAACAAAGAGGCCTATTACCTGATTGATGAAAAAATCGCAGATAGTGGTGAATTGGCCAATCGTCCGTATCGCATCGAGGTCGACAGCAGAAGTCGCTTTTTTGATCCATTCAATCCCGATCGCCCTCCTATGCCTGAAGACGACCCAGTAGCCAATAGCTACATGCGGATGGTCGATCGCAAGAAGGGTTATCCATTATGGGAGGCGAATGGGCGCACCAACACGACTGAAAATCCAGAGTGGTGGTCCTACCTGCCGCTAGATGAACGTGGCGTGCTGGTCATGGACATTGATCAAGCTGTGCGTCTGGCATTGCTGCATTCACCACCCTATCAGCAAGCCATGGAGACGTTGTTCCTCTCGGCTCTGGACGTGAGCAGCGAACGCTTTCTCTTTGATTCGCAATTCTATGGAGGTTGGCAAAGCAGTATTACGACCGATGGTCGACGGCGAAACAATGGCAACAATAGTTCGACGGTATTATCTACCGGCCCCTATAGCCGAGCACCACGTGGGTTGGTGATGCAGAAGCAATTCGCCAGCGGTGCCGACTTGCTAGTTGGTGTTGCCAACAACTTGACATGGCAGCTTTCCGGCCCCAACAATCAGTCGGCGAACACGCTGCTCGATTTTAGTTTGGTGCAGCCGCTGTTGCGACAAGGGGGCCGCGATGTGGTGCTAGAGCGACTCACTTTGGCCGAACGACAACTGCTGTCCAATATTCGCACCTT
>JBBQRC010000417.1:0-5334 GCA_038215215.1 Pirellulales bacterium | reverse complement strand
ATAATCTAAAAACGACAAAGAGTTGAGATCATCGATATGAGCAATCGGATCGTCAATCAGAATTAATGGCGGTGCCGACTTGAGTTGAGCGTTTTGGGCGAGAAATAGCGACAATGCAAACGCCGCCCGTTGGCCGGTGCTTATTTGCTGTAGCGTTGCGTTTGCTCCACCGCTCTTCCGAACAAGCGTTGTCATTGTCGTCCCGAGTCCCGAGAATTCCGCCGGAGAGTGTATTCTAGAAAAAATCGATTCGATTGCCGTTCGATTCTGCTTCAAGGCTTCGTCCATCGCACCTGCAAGCGAGTACTCATTGCGGATCTTTGCGAATACATCCCTCGCCTGGTTAAACCTCTCAATTCGTGGCAGAAGCCCGTCGAGTTGCTTTTGAATTTGATCTTTTCGCTTGGTAGTTTCTGAGAAATTCAAGGCCGTTTGCCGCTCATTCTTGATCGTCTGCTGGAAGTCTCCTGCCAATTTGCGGATCGAAGCAATGACCAGTAGCAAGTCAGAAATCGAAGCATTCAAGGCCAGTGGGAATCGTATTGAAGAGGTCTGTATCCGTTGAAGTATGCCACCAACTGCAGCCAATCGTTCACTAAGCGTGAAGAACCGCGTTTCCAATGGTTCATCAGTGGTCGCTAGGCCAAGTATGTTTTCGGTGGCTGAAATTGAATCCCGGATTGATTTGCCCAGTAGATCGACACTTTCTTCCGCCCGCTGTCGTTCAATACTGAGTGCAGCGATGACTGTTTCGACCTGCTCCTTTTCGCTGATACCAGCCGGGTCATCTTTATTGAGTACTTTCGCCCTAAGTTCCTTATAGCGATGTGAGGTTATTCCGTTGGCTTCGAGCGCTGACAGTTCTTCACGAAGCCTTGAAAGCGCCTGATCGCTAGAAACGACTTCTCGTTCTGTTTCGTCGATTCGCCGTATCAACTCACCAACGGTCAACGACGTTGGCTGCTTGAGACGCACGCATGCAAGCCGTAGCCATTCTGATGCAGCTTCAACCTTACTCGCCTGCTCCAGCAATTCTTCCCGCTTTTGAACCGTCTTAAGTAGCTCTGCTGCTTGAGTGTCTAGGACTTGTCCAGCTCCGCCCTGGAGGCGGTCTCGAAGTTCGCTGTCTGAGAACGGAGTTTGGCAAACGGGACAACTGTCAGTTGCATTGGCTGTGTCTAAAAGCGTAAAGCTATTGCTCTAAGCTGCTGAAGTAAGTTGGTTGACTGATCACGTAGTTCGGCAAATCGAGTGTATCCGCTCTTCGCTTCCGCGAATGACTGGTCGGCGACCACTCGCAATGCTGTGGCTGCCTCGTTGAAATCTGCTACCGATCTCGCTAGATGGCTTTTTGCTTGTTGGGCTATCGGTTCCCGCTGATAGCCAGCCAGAATAATTCGGTAAGAACTCAATAGATTCTCAAGGCGTTCGCGTTCAGCGATTCTAGTGCCAATGTTTGCTTCGATACACTGCGAAAGCGATTGTGCGTCTATGAGCTGTTGTTCAATCCGCTTAATGCTCTGTTTCTGAAGCCTCTCTGCCTCGGAAGCTCTCTGAAGTTCCTTAATATGCCGTTCTGAATCGGCACACTGCGTTCCTGCCGTTTCCTGAAATTCGAGTAGCCTGCTCAAGGTGATAGGTGATTCAAGCCAAACGAAAGACAACACGCCAGAAAGTAACGCTTCCAATTCGGAAAGAGCTTCCACCAATTGCTTTGCTTGTGCATCAGAATCTTCTTCGGACAGTGTCCAGCCAGTGCGTGACACTGCCTCTGTCAGACTCGCAAACACGGCACTGGATTCCTGCCCTGCAGTGGAAGTCTGTGCAAGCTGACGTTGAATCGATGCCAACTCCAAATTGACCTGGTTACGAATGGCATCCAACTCTTTGATTTTGTCGTTTAGTTTGTCCGCCGTTCTTTCGATCTCGCGCCAGGTCTTAGACGCTTCGGGACCGACAAGTAACTTCGACAGATCCTCTTCGAAATTGTCCTTCGCTTCAGCCAGGCCGACGGCTGCATCGGTATCCAGAAAATTGAAGCGTGAAAAACTCTGATATAGGTTGTTTGTCCGTACCTCTGACTGCCCGTACCATGCAAGATTGCGGTCTCGAAACGTTGCCGCCGACTGATGTTGACTTGCATTCTCCGTATTGCCATCCGAAAACGTAGCTTTAATCGAATACTGGTTATCGGATGCAGGATTGCGTTTGTTCCGTCCGCAGTAAAGCAATTCAATCGCTTCGAAGAGAGACGTCTTACCGGTTCCGTTTGCGCCACAGACCAGCGTCACGGTTCCAAGGTCAAAAATCCTCTGAAGCGGAAATTCGCGAAACGTCCGCAACTCCAATTTCGTCAGAAAGGGAAGCTTACTTTGCGGACGAATCGACCTTGCAGCGGGACGCTGCAATGCGCGCTGTCCGTAGGCAGCTTCTATCAGCTCGAGCCGTCGTGGGATCGATTCGTCATTCAGCACAGCCTGGTCAAGATTCGCGTCGGCAAGGAGATTAGTCCACGTTTGAAGCACACTGGCATCGATGATCCCTTCGGCGATCTGGTAACGCGGTGGCGTGAGAGCAGATTCAAGTTCGGGTTCGGTGACGACGAACTTTCTCGCATACTTGCGATCGGATTCAATGATCTCGCGCGCCTTTCGCGGGATCTGTTGGTCAATTACAAAATAGAGGTAGTTACTCCATTGAAGGCTCTTCTTGCCTTCGAAGTAATATCGTCCTAGCACCCGGTCTTGATACTCATCGAGGGCCTCGGCAGTAGAAGGCAGCTGTGCGGAAACGTCTATATAGTTCACGGAAAAAGGACGGTCGCCCGCCTTTCTTACAATTCGAATGATTGCATCGTCGACCTGAACCATATCTGGGAATCGTGGCAATAGTCGCTGTCGCAGTTGTTCAATCGTGGGCATCATTTGGACCTCGCAATATCAAAGGGCGACTCTGAATGCGAATCGTCGTAGTTGACGTACTTGTTTGGACATGGGACCGGACTCCCTGCACCATCGAGATACCAAACGTGAAGTCGCTGCCTTGCTTCGATAATAGCGTCAGGCTGCGTTTCACTCCGCCCGAGATAGTCAGCAGCTTTGTCTGCAAGGTTTTGAGCCATCTCCGCGTTAAACTCACTTCCGAGCGCTATGACCGTCGCACGCCGCCCTGTTGATCCTTTGACATTCGTATGAGGCGAGGACGACTCCCAAGTAAACGTGAATCCATCTTCTAGATCCGTAAGCGCAACTGGGAGAGCAGTGGCGAGAATTGTGGAGAGTCGCTGACAGCTTCTTAGTCGGGCTACCCTAAATTGTACTGCTTCGGTTTCAATGTCTTGGCAGGCTGTTATGCGGCGAACGATTTCGGTTGGTTCGATCGTACAGGAATCCAAATTCCTGACGGAATGCCACTCCGCATGGTGCGCAATTCGACCTGCACAAAGTGCGAGAACGCGTTCAACTGCAAATGGATTGCTAGCTACAAGCTGAAGTAAATCAGCTTCTCCAGCACCACTCTCACGAGCAATTGCGACAAACCCGTCGTCTACGGCGATCTCACTTTTCCACTCAGAAGCGACATCGTCCCAGACACGCACATCGCTTAATTGCGGTCCCCGCCGCCGCGAGATCGACGCAGAAACGCCAATGTGGGCCACCTTGGTCGCAGTGATTAAAAAGCAGGCGGGCAAATAATTGAAATAAAGGGCGTGGCATCGAAGCGACTCGCACCAAGTATAGTAGAGACCAAGGTGGTGATTCCGTGCCAGGGTTTCATCGCGGCTGTCAAACTTGTCTGGACGCAAGTACCATGCTGAACCGGAAATGTTGTTCCAGCATTTTCGGTGTTCCCCGCAATTTTCATGCACATCCTTTGCCCAATTCAGACAAAGAACTTCTGTCTGATCTCCGCTGTACTGAAACATTTTCGAGCGATACTGCCGATACTGAGATTGACGAGGCTTCGGATTAAGTTGAATGTGAAGGAGCAAGGTACGATCGTACAGGTGCACACTGTGCGACTCGTTAAACGCGAACGCATCCGAGCAAATTACTGTCGCCAGCCTTAAGCTTGAGCTTGTGGCACCATCACCGAAGCAATAAACCTTGATTCCGGTTTGCAACCCGTTGATCTCGAAATGCCCGTCGTCGCCCATTGGGCAGGTTTTGAACTGCACCAAGACTATTAATAGAGACTGATTGCGATCAGCTTGGGAGCACGTTCTAAATAGATACGCTAAGGGATCGAGGAATCGACCAGTAGACGCGTCGAGGTTCTCAAAAATAAATATGGCTTGCTCGTGCAGTCGATTCTTCAATGCAACAAGCTCGTCGTACCTGATGCTCTCGCATCCGAGTGCCCACAATGCCCCTTGGCGTGGACCACTTCCGCCGGAAATACATTCCTCAAGAACTGACCAGGGCATCGAATACTCGGGGGTCACGGCGAGATCAGCGTTTAATCGTGCGGCGTCACTCAAGAATGCAGAGAACTGGCGGCGGGCAACTTCGCGATCGGCATTACGCACGCCATTGACGTCGGCCTCAATGTCACCAACTGGCTGCAGCAGGAGCGTAGTGTAATTGTCGTGATTCGGAACAAGGGCGTTTAACTCGGGAGCCACGAGTCCAGTTTCCGCCAATGTTTCTGTTACGGATGCGATCTGCATATAACAAATTCGATTCAGGGTTCGGGGCCGATTGAACGATCTCTAGGTGTGAATAGCTTCTAGCATGGAGCGAATGTATGACTCGCTGTCCTCTGCTTGAAAGACAATATGCCAACCAAGCATGTCAGATTTTTCAACGCCCCAAAGAAGCCGCATTGTGTGCGATGGCGTACTCGAAACAATAAAGGAATGAAGGTGGATGCTTGGATCAGCAAGTCGTGTCTCAATTTCCTTGATAGTCGAGTAAAAATGAATCTTGGGGTCAGTGACTCCGACGTTACGAATG
This sequence comes from Pirellulales bacterium, assembly GCA_038215215.1. Taxonomy (GTDB): domain Bacteria; phylum Planctomycetota; class Planctomycetia; order Pirellulales; family Pirellulaceae; genus Aureliella. The sequence goes on along the minus strand of JBBQRC010000417.1, from coordinate 379 downwards.
CCTTTGGGATCAACGAAAATTACATGCTGCTTCCCGTCCACAAGTAACCAGAGGATGAAGTCTGGATGGAAATTGCCCGCTTCGAAAAAGCCAACACCTCGACCCTTGCTCAAATTGCGGAGAAGGTAGAGTTCCTTGCCTTGAAAGAATCCGCCGTCGTTGTCGTGGAATGTTTTTAGATCCTCAACGAATTGCCGCTCGCCCTTGTTCAGCGGCAACGGACTAATTTCGACAAATTTCTCGTGAAGGTAAAGAAGCGGTTGATAGATATGGCGACCGAACCAGATCGCCTTGAGCGTGCGAAACTCCCACGGCTTGATTTCTTCACGCTCAATCAGTCCTTTTAGCTCTTCCAGCTTTGCAACGATCTCTTCCTGTG
>JBBQRC010000416.1:0-5334 GCA_038215215.1 Pirellulales bacterium | reverse complement strand
GCCGCCCCGGGTGTCGAGCAACTCGCGGAACCGGGGACGGCCACCCCCGACCCGGACACAAACCAGCCGCTAAGCAGTCTCTTGCGGGGGGGGAGCGAGGGGGCTTTGGGGCATTACGCAAATTGGTGCTCCCTGCTGGGGCAGGCGATTGCGCTCACCGACCCCGCAAAAATCGGTAAGCCCCTCGGTAGCGCCGCCGACCTCAACGATTGGGGAAGGCAGTTGTTGGCCAACACACTTGCCAGTTCAACGACCGCACCAGCCGTGCGCTGGAAACGCAGTTGCCTAAACGACTGGAAATTGTTCACCGGCAGCGAAGGTGGTGCCGATGCGAGTCTCATTTTAACCGTCAGTAACGACACCACGATCGACGTTCGCGTCCCCGGTAGCCTGCGCTTACCAAAAACTTTGGAATGCACCGTCTTGAGGCGCAACGGGACGCGACTGCCAAACTGTTGGCTACAGTGGGAGGTGGATCCGCCCCTCGGTTTTAAGGGACGCTTGGATGGCTTGTTGAACGTCAAGTTGCGGGGCGAATTGCTGGACCCCAAAGTCTTACATGATGTTCAGGTTGTGGGAGGTCAAGTCAACTTGACGCTCGAGACATCGCTGAGTCAAAGTGAGCTGGTAGAAGGACTGGCACTGCGAATTGGGTTAGGGGGCGAAGATGCCGCCCGAGAGTTAAAGCACAATGTAGTTGTCAAACTACCTAATCCTGATCGGATCGACCTCTATGCGAAGAGCCTGAATCCTGGGGAAGGTGAATCGTACCTCGATTCTACCAACGAGGCATTTGGCCCGGTGCTGCGCAATTTGCGCGTTCCGGCAGTTAATGGAAAAGCCAAGAGTCGCTACGAACTCTATGTAGTGAATCGATCCGATAACGATAAATGGGTGCGGGCCAGCATCTATTTTGTGGAGAGTGCGCAGGAGGTTGGAAACGGGACGGTCTCCGCGGTCGCAGTGGACAAAACCAGCCGCGAATTACCGAATCTCAAAAAGCGCTTTGAAAGCACTATCCCCCTATTGCTCCCTAAATCAGATGAGGAAATAAGTGGCACAGGAACACGTGCTAATGGACGAAGATTAATCTTGGAGGCCGTGAGCGCTGCCAAAGATGGCGCGAATGTCCCCGCAGCCAACGGGGAATTTGGTTTGTTGTGCGTTATCGAGGAGGTGGCCTTCAATGAGGACAAATCTGTTCGCTCGGTGAACAAGTCTAGCCAACATTGGATCGAAGGTGTGCCAGTCAATCCGTATGGCGAATTGGTGGAGATAAGGCCCAGACCCGTTGCGGGAGCGTTCGAGTTTCAGTTGGCAGTTCGCCAGGAAAATTGGGCCCGCTGGGGGCTGGAGGAATTGAAAGTTGCCGCCGCGTTGACAACGGCCAGTGGTATATCTGTCCCTGGTTCGGACTCCAGCGTAGTGCTGAATAAAGAAAATCCAGTGGCTACTCTCACCGTCACGCCTGATCAATTGCCCGGCAACAATGTCAAGCTGGTGGCCCACCTCGACATCGGTGGTTATCCTCGCGCGTACGCTTTCGACTCCCGCCTAAAGGGTGAACTGGACGAGACTCGCGTCGCGTCGCAAGCGTTCGCTTGGCTCGATAGTAGCGGGATCGTCTTTACCAGCCAAGAGGGACAGCCAGTTCCAACGCAAGAACTGAGCGCAGAGGTCAATGTCGTACCTGCTCGCACGGGCGCCAGCGATGTTTCAGAGGGCACGGAAATCAAGATCGCCAAAGCCTCCGTGCCGTTCCGCATCGACTTTCCTAAGAGTGGGGCGAAGGCTAAGGCCAAGCTCTCGCTTGCCAATGATAGCTTCAAACGGGAATACGACTACGATCGCCGCTTCCGACCCTTCTTGGAGGCTGAAGGGGGGAATCTAGTTATTAGCGCGGAGGTGGAAGACTTAAAGGCTGAGTTACCGATTGCAAATGCCAAATTTGATGGGCGGGTGAGTCTTGAAGCGGTGGTTGCCGACCCGTCGCCATCGGTGAAAGCAGTCTCACAGTTGATCTTTGATCGCCGTGCACCCGACCGGGCAGCTGTTGAAATGGATACAAACGAACTCTATCTGGAGGAATCGCTGGAGATTTCATTAGCTGCTACGGACAGCGACTCCATTGTTAACCAAGTCTACTTTGCTATCGATCGCGACGGGCTAAAGAAGGGAAAGTTTGATAAAGATGATGCGGTGCATTTGAAAGCGGATCCGTTTGGAGGTCGGTGGGTTTTTAAGCTCGACGCGTCCGACCCACAAATTGCCAAATTGCTCCCGGGCTCCTATGCGATTGTCAGTCGTTCCGTTGATCTGGCTGGCAATATTCAAGATGAAAATACGGCAGCAAAAAAATTCCAGTGGATGGGGAGAAAGCGACCTGCCAGCCAACCGCCACCTGCACCGAAGAAAAATGAAGCGGCAGCCAAAGTCGAACTCCCCAAAGAGTTCAACGTCACCGTCCAGGTGACGGTTGAGGGAAAGGCACCACCCATTGCTAAGAATGTGGCGGTACAGGGAGTGCCAGGGAATGCGATCAATAACAACGGAGTCATGATTTACACGAAAGTTCCAGAGGGTACATACGATATCACCGCTGCCTACACAGATGCATTTGGTACCCAACACGCAGGAATTGGAAAAATTACTGTGAATGCTGGCTCAAACAAATTTGTAATGATTGATGTCAAGAAGGCCAAGTAGCTCGCAAGCACGAAACCGGATGCAACACCTCAGACGCGACATTCCGCGGACTGGCGAAGGTAGGCAAGCCGCGCTGCCTGCGGGTTTTTTGTGGACACTGGCCGCTTTTTTGCAATTATAGGCGGCTAAATGTCGATGCTTGTATTTGTCGCAATATAGCCAAGGATTGGTTGATGTTGCGACACGGCAATTTTGATTCGCCGCAATCAAATACGGGAAACAGTGAGATGGATTTCATTAAATCGAAGCGTCTTCGACGCCTCTGCTTGGCATGTGTGCTCGCTTCCAGCGTTGGTTGTGTGGCACCTCAGGTGCCGGTAACCACCTTCTGGCAGAAACTGGGTATTCCACAAGCAGGCGTCCGTGCCCGCGATGGAATCCTGAACCGACGTGGTAACTTCCCGGGTCTCGAACGGAAGCCGCCCGTGCTCAAAATCGCTGATCCTGCCAACTTGGAGCCGGGCAAACCCGACATGCTCAAAGCGGCTGCCAAGATCAAGCAAGAGCAAGATCTCAAAAAGCAGAAGCTCAAAGCGCTTAAGTATCTCGCCGAGATCAGTTGCGGGTGCTACGACAAGGACGGCCAAGTGGAAGCGGCCTTCCTGGAAGCTCTGGAGGATTGCGATCCAGAAATTCGTACCGCGGCCATCGAAGGCCTATCCAAAGCAGCTGGTGAATGTACCAAGTGCAGAAGTGGCTGCGAGGTGACCTGCTGCACCAAGAAGATCGTCGATAAACTGCATGACGTGGCTTTTGGTATGAAGGATGGTTGCTTCAAGGAACCTGTCGCTGAAATCCGCAGTGCAGCCAAGGCGCTGTACTGCAAGTGCCCACCACCTGCCGGTGAACCCATCGTACCGGAAGAATTGATCGCTCCCGATCCAAGTAAGCTGCAGGAGGGTGAGGAGCCCTTGATCGAAGGAAAGCAAGAGCCAGAGGCGATTGATGCCAAAGAGGCCTCGTACAAGCTGACCGATGCGAGCTACGGCACCTTCGACGCTAGTCCTGTCAAGGTCGAGGTGGCGGGTCATGAAGCAGTCAGCGGTATGACCTCTATACATCTGAACATCTCGGATGAACAGGTACCCTCGGGTGCATCGATACAACACTCAGGCGTTGACGTCGATCGTATCGCCAACCCGGAACAACTAGTCACATCCAGGGTAGTCGCCTACCGGAAGACGCTGGGCGAGTTGCTGGTGCAATTGCCTGAAGCGTTTGAAATGAGAGCTGGTTGGAGCGCCATAATCGTCGACAGCCTAGGCCACCACAGTTTGGCGAAGATAAGTGATGTCGGCGGCCGTCGTGTCCTGCTTGACATCGAAAATCCAGATGCTCTAGAGTTGAGCGAAGGATCTCAGGTACGTTTGGGATTAGTCGCCAAGTGACGGACTGATTAGAACACAGAGCACAAGAGCAAGGCGATCCGCAAAGGTCGCCTTGTTTCATTGGTAGCACGGCCATTCTTAAGCCCCCTCGCAGGCGACGGTTTTGATGCGAACTGCGAATTCTTCAGGCGGCAGCTAAGTCGTTTACGACTAGCGTTTTTCCTCGCCGCGTGGCGAAACAAAAGGCAACACTCGCTGACGGTGGGTGTTATCATAAGGAGCACACTTACCCCAATTTTCAATATGGACAGAGCACAAGTTTGCTCGGCTCCCAAAAGGTGACTTCAAAATGTCTGATTGGCGTCAGGATGATTCTCCGAAACGTAAGCCGAAATCAGTCAAGCGTACCGAAGATCTTCCACAATTATCTCCGAAACCCACGGGTGGCTGGAAGGGTAAAAAAGCAGTTGCCAGTACGGCACCTCGAGCGCAAGACGCGTCCGCGCGATCTTGGACGGGCGGAGCTGTCGAAGTGGAGGCAGTGAACGCATCAACTATGGGTAGATGGCTGACTGTCACGTTACTGGCCATTTCTGTCGTGTTGCTGACCGCGTACTTCGTCGTGTACGTTTTCTGGAAACCACCCAAGCTGCCGATGATTGTGTTTGCGGTTAGCAAATATGAGTCGCCCGAACTGCTAGCCAACCCCTTCGCGGGTAATCAACGCAGTGGGCTGCTGGATGCCAATAAGAAGAATATGGCTGCCAGTGCAGTCCTCAATAGTGATAGCGACGACAATGCCCTGGCAACCTTAAACAGTTCCGAGTGGTTAAAAGGGTTTACTGAATTCAAATCCACCTCCATTAAGCCCGGCGGCCCTGACAGGAAAATGGTCGCGTTCTACATCAACGCGTACGCTGCATTTACTCCTGAAAACGATCTGATCATCTATTCGCAAAAAACGACCCCGTTTGCAACGACTTCAGGGCCTGGCATCAAGTTAGCGGATGTGCTGCGAAACGCGGCTGCAGCGGTCGCTAAAAAATCGATCGCCTGGGTGATTCTTGATCTCCAGTTACCCCCCATCACTACGAACCTCAATGACCTCGATCCCAAGTGGCAAACGGCCGCTGCACGAGCGCTCGCAGAAGTCGAAAAGGTGGACAAGGATCAATTTCAGAAATTGCTAATCACGTTGCCCGGTCAGGATGGGCAACAGAATTGGCTCGCCGCCGAATTTTCAAGTTCCTTTTTTGGCTATTATACTCTGCAATTATTGCAGGGACGCTTCAAGAGCACC
>JBBQRC010000415.1:0-5337 GCA_038215215.1 Pirellulales bacterium | reverse complement strand
CTGGTGTCGTATTTAAAGTCGCGATGAATTCGGCTGGTCAGGTCGAGAGCCGCTTCCAGAATGTCGCGCTGCGGTGTGAACGAAACCGCTGCATATTCCGCGTAGTTAGGTGCCAGGTAAACGCGTGACGAACTAAAACCAAAGCGGCAGACAAGCAGCCAGTGTGGGTCGACTTGGGTGACGATCTGCTTTCGGACATCATTCCAGGGCATCGTGCTCACGACCAACTCGCGTTTGTCGATCTTTACCCGCGCAGTGGCGTTAACCGACAACTGTCGATGACTCTCTTCGATCGAAAAGGCATGCACCAAATTGCCAAAGTAATCGGTTCGTTTGCTGAGAATGGGAGGGGTCGGTCGAATCTGCAACCGATGGCCCAGCACTTCAGCATAGCCATCGTTGCGGGGCGTCAGCATCACCAGATTGTGGCAGACACGCACGGGGGAGGTGTAGTTGTAAGTGGTGGAATGATGAATACGGTAGGTCACGCTTTCCATGGTTTATCCACCTCCACGGATCCGAAGTGACGTTGCTGACCGGCGTGAATTAAGAAACGATTGGAGACTGCGTCCGAGAGTTTCGGGAGTTGTTCGCAGACGCGGGCCAGTAGTCGCTGCAGTCCGCCGCGTTCGCCTTTACTGTCCACCTGAGCGAGTTCGAAAACGTCAGCCAAACGCACCGAATTATGCACCGCCAGCGCGACACGCTGTTCAGCGGCCAAGCCTGCTTGCACTTCATCGCGAGGCAGTTTCTCAACATGGCCAGCTATCGTTGCTAACTGATGCACCAGAGAACGCGGATTCGTGTCATCCGTAATCAGCAGATCGAGCACGATGGGAACCTGCAGACTCGCTAGGTAACGGGAACGATACGTCATGATGCTGTCGTGCAGGAACAGCAGCGACTCGAGAGCGTTGGTTTCATCGCGACCGGCTGGTTTCAATGGGAGCAGCGTGCGAATACTGGCTGAAATTTGTACAGCCCGCTCAATACGCCGTCCGAGGTCCAAGAAACGCCAACCTTGCGTCCGCGTCATGCTTTCACTGGCCAAGCCCGCGAAGGCGGCAAGAAGGGCGATGGCGTTGTCGAGAATGAGCACCACGTCGAAGGCGGCGGCTTCAATCGGTCGAATCGTGACCCGCGAGACCTCTACTAGTTTGGAGAGCACGCGTAGGCTGTCGAGTGCGATGCGATCGCGGACCATGCTGGAGATCCGCACCGCTTCTTTAATCGTTGAACGAAATGATCCTGGCAGCTTGGGATCAAACATTGAGTGCGACAAGCGCCCGTCAAAACCGACCGTCTCAGCGGACTTCAGCATGTCCTGCTCCGTTAGCAAGCCTGCTTCCAGGCAGGTCGCGATTAACCCCTCGGAGCTCGTCCATGACTCTTCGCTTGTCAGTACCTGAAGCGTTGTGCGGGCAATTCGAGCTTGTTGCTCAGCGCGTTCCACATAGCGTCCGAGCCAATACAGATTGTCCGCCGCACGACTGGGTAGCTCTGCGCCACTGCGCTTCAATTGCACGTCAGCCGACATCAGACTTAGCAGCGAAATCTTCTCGACCGGTGCGTCGGACAGCACCCACACATCTTGACTGAGTTCGCCACTCGTCATGTTGTGTTCCAGCACTGATTGATCTGCTGTCACGCGTGCCAAGCCACCTGGCAAGGCCTCGTAGCCATCTTGTTTGGCCACCAGAAAAGAGCGCATCGCCATCGACCATGGCTGCAGTTTTTCCGCTTGCCAGACTGGGGCGGTCGAGCGTACCACCCGTTCCTGCGCGACGAATGCGGCCGGATTGGCGTGGATCTGGCTGATCAAGTTTTGCCGCTCTGCTTTGGACAACAATTCGGGTTGAAGCGGTGGCTCGTCGGCGACGCGATAAGCAGGCCGAATTAGCAGCTTGTCGAAGTTGTCGAGCACATACTTGAGCGACGCTTGCGAACCGCACCACCAGGTTGCAATCGAAGGCAGGAGCAGGTCTTGCCCCAACAGGCTACGGCAGATTGTGGGTAGAAACGCCAGCATCAGCGGAGATTCGACGATCGAGCTGCCAAGAGAATTGGCCAATGCAACCCGCCCAGAACGGATCACTTCCAATAAACCAGATACTCCGCCGCTACTGTTGCCATCTAGTTCCACTGGATCTGCAATATGATCTTCAACGCGACGGTAGAGCACTTCTACTGGCAACAAGCCGCCCAGAGTCTTAAGGGTCACGCGATTATCGCGAACCGCCAAATCGCCCCCTTCGACCAGCGTATAGCCGAGATAGCGAGCCAGGAATGCGTCTTCAAAATAAGCGCGACTTTGCGGCCCTTTGGTCCAGATCACGATGCGGGGGTTCTCGCGGTACCGCTGCGCAAGTTCCCGCAGGGTCTCACGGAAAGTCATGAAAAACGGAGCTAAGCGACGTACCTGGCAGGTGCGAAAAGCGGCCGGTAACATGCGCGAGGTAATCAAGCGATTCTCTAACGTGTAACCTAAACCAAAGGGACTTCGCGAGCGCTCGCTTGTGACCCACCAACGGCCATCCGGCCCGCGCGCCAGATCCACTGCATAGAGATGCAAATGGCGTTTGGGCTGGGGCACCAGCGATTGGTAAGCTGGGTAGTAGCGGGGGTTGCCGAATAGTACGTCCGGCGGTAGGACCCGTTCTTGAAGTAGCGTTTGCGGGCCAAACAGGTCGAGCAAAATTAAATCTGCTAATTGTGCGCGTTGCTCAAGACCTTTCGATAAGGACTCCCATTCGCCGTGAGAAATCATCAGCGGCACGGGGTCGAGGACCCAAGGTCGCGCGGCGTTGCCGCTGACATCGTAGGGATTGAAGGTGATCCCGTCTTCGGAGATCTGTCGCTGCGCCTGCGTCAGCCGCCGCTTCAGTTCTGCGGTGCCCAGCGTACCAATGGAATTAACGAACTGTTGCCAATGGACGCGCAGCTTCCCTGACTCATCAAAGGCCTCATCGAAGCGTCCTGGAATGGTTTTGTAGCCATCCAATAGCCAGTGCTGTTTCAGTTCGGCAGGGTTCGCTTGTGTCATTCAGTGCGTTTGAGACCGGCTTCGATCAGTGGGTGATTGCCGGATTTCCTCTCTAGCCAATAGTTTAGTCGGTCCCTTGCAACGTGCTTCAAATATCCACCAGAAGCGAGCTGGAGGCAATGGCGAAACCAGATTTGCCGTCGTCCAGTGTGCCAACTCAGCGCGATTTTTGCGGAAGATGCTGGTAGTGCGGTGTTCTCCGTTAGGTCACATTCCCGATGGGCTTATCTCCCAGCTAACGGACCCGCCGCTGCGATGGTCGGCGGGCTTTCGTCAGCATATTTCTTAAAATTCTCGTGGAACAAGCCAGCCAATTTCCTGGCGGTGGCATCGTAGGCTGCAGTGTCCTGCCAAGTTTGCCGAGGCTGCAAAATCTCAGTGGGCACGCGGTGACAACTCAGCGGAACCGCGAACCCAAAGTTTGGATCTGCGACGCACTCCACCTGCTCCAGCTCACCGGAGTGGATCGCATCAATGATGTGACGCGTATGTGCGAGTGACATGCGTTTGCCGGCACCATAAGCGCCACCGCTCCAGCCGGTGTTCAGCAGCCACACATGGGTCTTCTGTTTGGCAATTTTTTGCGCGAGAAGTTCGGCGTAACGTGACGGATGCCACACCATAAAGGCGGCACCAAAGCAGGTAGAAAACGTGGCGGTAGGCTCCGTCACACCCATTTCGGTCCCAGCAACTTTAGCGGTGTAGCCGCTGACAAAGTGATACATGGCTTGTTCTGCAGTCAACTTGCTGACCGGTGGCAAGACACCAAATGCATCGCAAGTGAGAAAGACAATGTTCTTTGGATGTCCGCCGACACATGGTATCTTGGCCCGCGGAATGAACTCGATGGGGTAAGCCACCCGCGTATTCTCCGTAATCGAGGCATCGTCGTAATTCACGCGATGCGTGCCTGCGTCGTAGACGACGTTCTCTAAAACGGAACCGAAACGAATGGCATTGTAAATTTCGGGTTCGTTCTCGGAGGTCAGGTGGATCACTTTGGCGTAACAACCCCCTTCAATATTGAAGATGCCTTCGTTAGACCAACAGTGCTCGTCATCGCCAATTAGTTCGCGGTTGGGGTCGGCTGACAAAGTTGTCTTGCCAGTACCCGACAGCCCAAAAAATAACGTGACATCACCTGTGGCCCCTTCATTCGCCGAGCAGTGCATCGACAGCACGCCACGCTTGGGCATCAGGTAATTCATGATGGTAAACACCCCCTTTTTCATTTCGCCAGCGTACTGAGTGCCGAGAATGACAAACTCTTTAAGCTCGAAACTAAGATCCACACTGGTGGTGCTCGACATTTGTGCCGTGTAGGGATTGGCTGGGAAATACCCCGAGTTGTAAATCACGTAATCGGGCTCGCCGAATTCCGCCAACTCGTCGTCTTTGGGGCGGATCAGCATGTTCTGCATGAACAGCGCGTGGTACGCGCTGGTACAGATCACGCGGAACTTCAATTGATAACGCGGATCCCAACCTGCGTAGCCATCGGTGACAAATAACTGCGAGCGGGTATTCATATAATCGCGAGCCCGCTGACGATTGATCATGAACGAACGCTCCGTGAGCCGAATATTCACATCGCCCCACCAAATGTCCGCGGCACTATCCGGCGATTCGACAATGCGTTTGTCCTTGGGGCTGCGACCGGTTTTGTCTCCACTGCGCGTCGCGAGAGCGCCGCTGGAAGCGATGACCGCATCGTGATGCAAGATCGCGTGCTCGTACAGACGAGCCGGTGTGGCATTGCGCACGATGTCTTTGACATGAATGCCATACTGCTGAAGACTGAAACCGTTTTCCATTGTGACTTCCGTGGTTCCTGGGACTGTTGGCAAGTTTTCCACTTGTCCTTTGTTCGTATTGAAAAATCAAACAACTGGCTAATCGACGGGCAAACTGCCAAGGAGTCCAATAATCTAAAGACTCAAGCCCCCCAATCTCGTCGAGTCCACATTCTAACGTCTCCTTCGTTAGCTGCAGCGGAGCCTCAGACTGTTTTTTTCGCCCTACTTATACGCGGGTTGGAGCATGTAGGCCGCTGCATTTCGTGGTGCGGGGCGACTGTATCCTGTGACCGGCGTGCTACGCGAAGCGTCGAGGCGCGATATGATAAGCAGACTAAAACAAACGCGGAACTGGAATTTGGTCATAACCGCGTGGATCTTGAGGAGAGAACGTACGTGGCTCGCGAATCGATTATCCCCCCGCCACCCCCACCGGAAGAACACGATAACGCTCTGCGGCCCAAACGGATCGCCGAGATGGTGGGGCAGCGCGAAGTC
>JBBQRC010000414.1:0-5344 GCA_038215215.1 Pirellulales bacterium | reverse complement strand
CTCCAGACATCGACTTTCAACTGCGCTTGCTCCATGTCGTTGGTTACGATGCTCAAGCTCTGCGTTTCGCTACCAGACAGAACATAACTCATGGAATTGTCGAGCGCACTGGGCTTGGGATTGACGACGTACAGCGGTTTGACAATCCAGTTAAACACATATTCCAGGGTAGTCGCAACGGGCTTGTACTCGTGGACAATTGCTCCCTTGCCAACATTAAATTCAACCACGTAATTTGGCTTGATGCCTAGCCAAACCTCTTCGGCTGAATGCCATGTCATCGTGGTCAGGTAACCCAAGTTCGCCTTGGGTAACTTGGACAGCTTCCTAGATTCGCAGTCCAGTTTCCACCAATCGCCGAGGTGAGTGATGATCGCCAAGGAATTTGTCCCCGGAATCCAGGCTGTTTGGCGAACATTTGTCTCGTTCGGAAGTTCAATGTCAGTCTGCAGTAGCGCCAACTCGCCATCGAGTAAGGTGATGGGGAGACCATCTCGGGCCACAACACAATAGTTGGCATTGGCTGCGACCAAAGCGGGTTCCGTTCCTTCCCCGTCGAGCTTGGTGGTGTGGACGACAACCAACTTGTCAACAATCAGCTTCAAGAGGCTGACTTCACCCGAGCTGTAGATGACAAGCCCTTGGCCGTCAGCCGCGGTGGTGGCTGACGAATTGTCGCTGAGCACAAAATCCTTGGGGGCAATGTTCTCAAACGCATTGGTGCCAGGAATGAAATTGCGGAGCATCCCCAACAGGCCGCTGTTGCCCGCCTTTCCGAAATCCTTTTGCCAATTCAAGCGGAAGAGACCGCCGCGACAAATCGCGATGGTCTGGCCGCCGACGCGCGTCAACTCGATCAACTGAGGCGGGAGTTCGGGGCCGCCGTCCGCCACCCAATAGGGAGTCTCGCGGGCTTCGGCCAACGTCTTCGGATCGGTATTGGAGGGAGCGCTTGGTGCCTCCCCGACTGTTTTAATGTCATCTTCGGCGGAGGACTGATCGAGCTCCGGTTCGGTTGCCAAAGCGACATCAACGCTGGCTTCGTCGCCCGCATCAACGGCGGTTGCTGGGCCATTCGCGTTCGGGGCAATTGCGATCTCCGCAGCGTTCACCGCCGATGCCTCCGCCGCGCCAGTCGCGCTATCGGTCGAGATCGCTTCCCCGGCCGCTGAAGTAACTTCCGCTTCACTCTCGTCAGTTTCGTCCGCATCGTCGCCTAGCCTAATAACCGAAAGCTTGCGTGAGCGGGCTACGAGATTGCCAAACGGCATGCGAAAAAAGGATTTGACGATGACCTGTTTGCGCTCGGGGTCGTACAGCGGTCCGAAAGTACGCGCCTCGCCACCCGAATCGGTATCTACGGCCGGCTGCCAAACGGAGAACTTGTCGTTCCACATGCCAACTTCACCCCGTTGGGTTACGACTACAAGTTTGTCTTCGATTTTTTCAATCCGACTGATCTGCGGCAAAATCTCAACGTGCCGGAGCATGCCGTCGTGCACGGCGCCCAGCGCGAAGCAGAACATCCAAAAGACGATGCACGAAACGACACAAACGATCGCGTTGCCCCAGATTACGCCCGCCAATGCCGAGACCGAATAAAAGATAATGAACACAAACAGCAACAAGGGGATACACGCCAACAATCCTTCGTTCCAGATATCGAAGCGAATGCCGGCAATGAAATAGAGTCCCACCAAGAGGAAAGCGATATTGAATAAGACAAAGACGCAACCACCAAAAAACTTGAATAGATACAGCCACACGCGCGAGATCGGTTTGCTCAGAAGCAAATGCAGCGATCCCGAGCGAAACGTTTCTGGAACAATGGGGCTGGTCACGATCAGCGATACAAACACAGCCACCACCCCCAAGCCCAATTTGATGATCAAACCGAGCAACAGCGGTTCAATAAACTGCTTAATCTGCCGACGACTGACGTTCAGCGGTTCACCCAGTTTAAAACCGGCGTAGCCAATCCACAGGCGTTCCGTCCTGGGTTGGTTAAGTTCATAAGGAAACGCAAGTTGCAGTAGTTCGCGATTCAGTTGTTCGCGGTCAACCTGCGATAAAGTTTCAGTTCCTTGCTCAATAAGCGGCTGCAACCGCTTCCGTTTATCCGCTGTTGGAAAAGCCTCCACGGAATACAACTTGGGTGACTCAATCGCTTTGTTCAGTCCCTGTGCCAGGTCGCTCGAGCGAACGCGACGTTGTCCACGGCGCGAACCATCCTCAGGCTGCTTCAAACTGTCTAGGAACTGGCGGTCCAGTGTCGCCACAACCGCTTTAATCGAACTCGAGCCCCGACCACCGACGGCTTGGACCAGTTTTTCTTTCAACTGATCGAAGCTGTTGATGTCACCGCTAACCAACTTGTAACTTTCCTCCGTGACGTAACCGAAGGGAGCCAAGCCAGCCAAGATGATGGACCAGCCGATCAACAGAGCCCACAAAATGCGGTTACCAACCGTTTCCCAAAATGAATCAATGAGGATGGCGAGGTAGGGTATCATGAAACGCTCGAAACACCTGGAGGCGCTGAATGGTTTTGGGAGGAAGGGAATAAAGGTTGTTCATGGACCGGTTGAGAGGCCGAGCGTTCAATGGCGGTAAGGAAGACTTCTTCAAGCGTCAGCCGAGTCCGCTCAAGTCGCAAAATGCTGATTTCCAGTGAGCGGATGTGGTCTATCAATTGGTCGATGTCAGCTTGATCATGTGCACTACAGGCAATTTGCCAACGCATTTCGGTTAACGGCAAAATTTCTAAATCGGCACGTTGCTTGAGTTGCTCGACGCTCTCGAAGCTAGCCGCCACTTCGATCCGGACCTTTGTTTCCAGCGCTCCATGAAACTGCTGCGTCAGCTCTGTCGGGGTGCCGATGCCCTGGAGTTGTCCGCTCGCCAAAATAGCCACCCGGTCACACACAAGTTCCACTTCTTGGAGGATATGACTGTTCAAAAACACTGTTTTGCCTTGATCCCTTAGGTAGTTGATCAATTGGCGAATTTGGGCCCGTCCCACTGGATCCAGTCCATCGGTGGGCTCGTCCAGGATCAGCAGCTCTGGGTCGTGCAGCATGGCTTGGGCCAAGCCGAGTCGTTGCCGCATCCCTTTGCTGTACTTGCGAATCAGTTCATGCTCGCGTCCGCTTAGGCCAACCAGTTCCAGCAATTCGGCTGATTTAGTGCGAATCGTCGCCTCTGGGACTGAACTCAGCCGACCGTAAAACTGCATCGCCCGATGTGCTGTCTGGTGAGCTGGGAAGTTAAGGTTCTCTGGCAGATAACCAATCCGTCGTCGGGACGATTTCGATCCAGCAGGCTCACCCAACAAAAATGCTTGACCACCGGTGCTGCGCACAATTCCCAAGAGGATCTTGATGAGCGTCGTCTTCCCGGCACCGTTAGGCCCCAGCAACCCAAACACCTCACCGCGTCGAACGGTCAGATCGATCCCTTTGAGTGCATCAAACCGTCGAGAAGAAAAAAGGCCATCACGATATTGTTTCTTGAGTTGCTTAACGTCAATTGCAAGTGAATCGATCATGCGGGCCAGGTACTTGAGCGAGATGGAATTCGACTGAGGAAAACGGATGCTTGTAGAGTAACACTGCCGCGGCCTCCCCGCCACTTGGGGTCGGCCCATTAGTGGTTCTGATCAGCGGTGTTACCGGCCAATTTCATTTACGTATGGACAAATCAGGGCACCTTTTCGATATCACCCATCCAACCATGTTCCGCTGAACCGGCATAACTATCGACAACCTCTAGCTATCCGACTCGTCGCGGACCAACCCGTGTGGTTCGGTCAGCAGACCGTAATGCTCGGGGCGGCGATCTGCCATGCGGTCGATCAAATGCTTGCCGGGAACTCGGACCAGTCGCTTGTTGCGGGCGATGTGAGGCTGAACCGTTCCGCCCACCACACACTCCTCATCCGCTCCGCCGCAGACGGGCGAACGTCCGGTTGGCAAGCAGAACTTACTGGTGCCGATGAATCGAAAACCACGTTCCTCGCCCACGCGATTGACCGCCAAGAAATAAATGTGATTCTCGAGGGCGCGAGCATTGGGTAAGTATTCAGCAAACGTGTCCGCCCCAGGTGGCCAGTTGGTAGGAAGTATCACCAGATCGGCGCCCTGTAGTGCCAACGTGCGCGTCGCTTCCGGGAACGACGCGTCGTAGCAAATGTGCATGCCTACTCGCAAATCACCCACTTGGTAGACTTTCATGGATTCCCGACCGGGAGTCACAAACCGATCGACCCCCAAGAACGGCAGGTGAATCTTGCGGTAGATCCCGACAATCCCGCTTGGCCCCAGCAGTACACAACTGTTGTAGAGTTCTTCGCCATCCCGTTCCAACATGCCAAATGCGAGATGCTTGTCATGCTGCTTGGCCAATTCCTGAAGCCGTGTGGTGGTCGGACCCGGAATTGGCTCAGCCACAAACATGGCTTCGGCTTTACTGTCAAAGCAGTAGCCCGTCGTGGCACATTCTGGGAATACAACCAATTGCGCCCCACGCGTCCGCTCGTCATCGAGCCAAGTTGCCATGCGTTCTAAATTGGCCTCGACATCGCCGATCATGACGTCCATCTGCACCCCTGCAACTGGAATCTGAGGGTTCGCCATCTTGTACCACCTGCTGTCAAAGTTAAGTCCGAACTTGGTACCACAAGTATAAGCCCGAGCCGAACAGAACCAACCATGCCCAGAAGAAATTGTGAAGCGGAGCCTCGCTTGTTGTATAATTTGCGTCCCGGCGTATTCTCTCCACACCGTCCCGCGCTCGATCCACTGAGGTCCCTCATGAAGTCCATTTCCAATCTGGTTGTATTGCCCTTGTTTTTGTTCCTTTTTTGCGTCGCGCGAGCTCGAACGGCCGAGCCGGAAACTCGGCGTATCATCCTGGTCGCAGGAGAAACCGCCAAGGTTGATAAAGTCGGACATCATGACTATTTAGCTGGCTGTAAGTGCTTAGCCATTTTGTTGCAACAGACACCCGGCGTGAGCACGGTACAAGTCAGCGATGGTTGGCCCGCCGACGAAAACGTTTTTGACGGCGCCAGCGCGGTTGTCTTTTACACGGACGGAGGCGGTAAGCAAGCTTTCCTGACGACGCCGCAACGTGTCGCCAAGCTGCAAGCGTTGGTCGACGCGGGTGTCGGCATCGTCATGATCCATCAAGCCGTTGACTTTCCCGGTGCGTTTGCGGAACCAGCCAAAAATTGGTTGGGTGGAATCTACCTTGACGGAAAATCGGGGCGCGGTCACTGGGATAGCAAACACGTCGATTTCCCGAGCCATCCGGTCGCACGCGGAGTGACTCCGTGGGAAATCAA
>JBBQRC010000413.1:0-5344 GCA_038215215.1 Pirellulales bacterium | reverse complement strand
TTGCCGAGGATCTTTAGGATTATCCGGTTCAATAAGCTGTAAATAATCGATGACGATTAGGCCTAAACGCTTTTCACGCTGCTTGATACGTCGCGCCACAGCAGCAATTTCACTGACCGTGCGACTGGGCGAGTCATCGACATAGAGTGGGGCGTTGCTGATCTCGACTGCTTTTTCCACCAGGCGTTTGCGATCATCTTGGCTAATAGTGCCGTTTCGCAGTCGGTGGCCGTTAACCCGCGCCACGGAGCAGAGCAGGCGGTCCGCCAATTCGATCCCCGACATTTCCAAGCTGACAAACAGGACGGGCACATTGCTCAGCAAGGCAACATTTTCGGCCACATTAAGTGCCAGGGCGGTCTTACCCATAGATGGCCGGGCCGCGAGGATTACCAATTCGCCGTTGTGCAGTCCACCTGACATTTCGTCGTAGGAGGCGAAATGCGAATCGACGCCACCAACCGAGTGCGTCCCCTTCATGCGCGCATCGATGCGCTCCATGGCCGCCGTTAGCAAATCGCCGATGGAGTCTGCGGACTGGCTGCTGCGTTCGTCTTGAATCGAAAACACGCGTTGCTCGGCTTGGCTGAGCAATTCTTTGGCTTCGAAAGCTTCGTCGTATGCGTCCCGCAATATCGTGGTGCTGGCCTCGATTAACTTGCGAAAAGTCGCTTTACTGCGAACGATGTCCGCATAATACAGCGCATGGGCCGCGTTGGGCACGCTGTTGGCTAATTTCGCCAGATACGCGCTGCCCCCCACCGCCTCATAATCGCCCATGGTCTTGAGGCGATTTACGAGCAAGGTAACGTCGATCTTTTGACCGGCATCGATCATCCCCATCATGTGCTGGTAAAGTTTACGGTTGGCATCGTCATAGAAGTCGTCCGCCTTCAGCACGAGTGCCAAGTCATCGCAGACGTCGGGCATGAGCAGGATGCTGCCCAGCACAGCAATTTCGGCTGAGACGTCACACGGCGGCGTGCGATCGAGAATTGGCGCCGGTTTTTTGGGTTCGAATTGACGCTTCTTGCCTTCTACAAAAACCATTACAAACCTTCCGTAGCAGCCCAATGAACCTAGACACAGATTGGCGCTTTGGCGCGGTTAAATTCGACCAGATCAGAACTGGAGAAAGCGACTCTCCCGGGGGAGAGTGCCTTGCGTGCAGCAGAGCCGTGACCTTAACTTAGACAAGCCGCCAGCGGAGGCAAGCGGGCGCTAGATCTTGTGAAGTGTATTCTGTTCACCACTAGCGATTGGGATTGACAAGCACTCGAGTTGGCATCCTTGTGGCCATACTCTGCATTATGCAAGTATTTCTCGGACTGGAGTTCCTTCGGAGATTTTGATGGGCCTTCGATCGTCGGAAATATTTTCGTGGGCGGGATTGACCCCCACGGCGCGGCAAATCGTCGCCAGCAGATCGCTGGCCGAGACGGGGCGATCTGTGACCTCCATGCCATCCTCACTGGTTTGACCAACGATCGATCCCCCCACGATGCCAGCGCCAGCGAGCGCACAGGTCCAGGCGTTGGGAAAGTGATCGCGGCCCCCCATCGGATTGATCTGTGGCGTGCGTCCAAATTCACCCATCCACACGAGTGTAGTGTCATCCAGCAGACCGCTGCTCTGCAGATCGAGCATCAATTGGCTCCAGCCGCGATCCAATATTCCACTCAGACGTTTAACGATTTTGAAATTGTCGGCATGACTGTCCCAGCCGAGTCCACCTGGACCGTCGCTCAGTGAAACTTCAACGACAGGGACACCGCGTTCGATCAAACGGCGGGCCATCAGGCAGCCTTGTCCAAAAGCGTCCGAGCCGTAACGTTGACGCACCTCGTCAGGTTCTTGCTGCAAATCGAACGCCTCTACCAATTCACTCTCTGCCAGCTTCATGGCTCGACGATAAACGGTGTCGTGAGCGGCAGCGGCCGCCCCGCGGGCCGGAGCCCCGTAGCTCTGCTGAAGCACATCCCAGAATTGTTGCCTACGAAGCAGGCGCTCTTGGTCCAAGCCACTGGGGGGCAGTAAGTTATCCACTCGCAAATCGACAGGTGCACCGCTTTGGTTATTGGGTACTGGAGCAGGCTGAGTGGGATCGTAAGTGGCGGCGTTGGCAACGGTGAGCGGTTCGCGCGAGGCGCCGAGGAAACCGGCGCTGAAGGCTGGTGGATTGATAAAGGAATTGGGCAAAATGCTGACATAACCGGGGACACCGGCAGCCTTAGCGGACAATTCTTTGGCGAGGGCCGCTGGAAACGCAGGGTAGCGCACTGGCGCGCCAGGGCGTTGTCCAGTCCGGAGCAAAAACGTGCCGCGGCTATGGTCCCCCTCTTTCGTCTGCATTCCCCGCACAAGTGACAGACGATGCGCCAGTTTGCCAAGTTCGGGCAGATGCTCACTGAACCGCATCCCAGGCACCGATGTGGTGAGCTCTTGAAACGGACCTCCATTGGCGTGACCAGGCTTGAGGTCAAACGTGTCCATTTGGGATGGACCGCCCGGCATCCACAGTACGATCAAACGACGTTGCGATCCCCCTGCGCCGAGCTGCGCGGCCAAATGCTGCGGCCAAGTTGCCATGGCACCCACTTGGGCTCCGAGCGTCAGCATGGTTTTTATGCAATTGCGTCGACTGGTATGCATCGCGATGTCTCAGAAAAGGCTACGTTTTTCCGCGCGGGGGATTCCCGCTACTTTCACACCTTAGCGTATCACGTTTTGCCTTAGAATGCCGCTAAATATTGACGACTGGAAAGGGCGGGGGCGGCATTATGCCGAAGTGTCTTTTGGATGATGAGCTTACTCGTGCTGCCGCTGGCCGTATTTTATCGCCTGGACTCGCGACTTGAGTCCGAGGCTACACATTGATTTGCACCGATGGGGCATCTTCTTGACCGTAGCGGGAGCGAATCGGTTCGATCACTGTCGACAAGAAATCATCCACTTGCTCAGGGGAGCGACCTACGAAAGCCAGCGGATCGATCAAGCTGTCAATGTCGATGCCAGAGAAGGCGCTGTCGGATTTCAAGCGATCGAGCAGATCATTCGGTAGACCTTCTTCGTTGACGACTAGCGAGGCGGCGCGACTGTGCACGCGGATAGATTCGTGAATGGCTTGCCGATCGCCACCTTGCGCGACTGCGGCCATCATGATCGCTTCGGTGGCCATGAACGGCAATTCCTCGGCCAAATGTTTGGCAACTTGCTTTTCGTGGACCACCATTCCTCCCACCACGTTTTGCATGAGCATTAGACACGCGTCGATAGCTAGGAAGGCTTGTGGGATGACCAGCCGGCGGTTGGCACTGTCGTCGAGCGTCCGTTCCATCCACTGCACCGCGGCCGTTTGGGCTGTCGAGCTCTGGAGCGACATCACAAATCTGGCCAACGAGCAGACGCGCTCACTGCGCATTGGATTGCGTTTGTAAGCCATGGCTGAGGAGCCAATTTGTTCTTTCTCGAACGGTTCCTCCAGCTCCTTTCGGCTGGAAAGCAGGCGCACGTCGGTGGCCATTTTATGGACGCTTTGAGCAATCCCAGAAAGCACGTCCAAGACCTGGGCGTCAACTTTGCGAGGATAGGTTTGTCCGGTCACCGCGTAGCTTGAAGCAAAGCCAAGGCGTTCGGCAATACGTTGTTCCAATTTCTTGACTTTGTCGTGATCGCCCTGGAAGAGTTGCAGGAAGCTAGCTTGAGTGCCAGTGGTCCCCTTGGCGCTTCGGGCCAGCAGGTGGTCGAGTCGATGCTGCAGTTCGCTGAGGTCGAGCGCCAGATCGTAGGCCCACAGGGTAGCGCGTTTGCCCACCGTGGTGGGCTGGGCCGGTTGTAAATGGGTGAAGGCTAGGCACGGTAGGGCCCGATAACGCCGTGCGAAATCGGCCAATCCGAGAATCACGTTGGCTAGACGACGAGCGATCATTTGCAGGCCACCGCGAATCATGACTAAGTCAGCGTTATCCGTTACAAAACAACTTGTTGCACCTAAGTGAATTATGCCGCGGGCTTCGGGGCACTGATCGCCATAAGCATGCACGTGTGCCATGACGTCATGACGCAACCTGCGCTCGTAGTCTGCAGCGACGTCCAAGTTGAGTCGGTCCTCAAATTCCCGGAGTTGCGCGACCTGCTTCTCGGTGATCGGCAGCCCGAGTTCCATCTCTGTTTCAGCCAGCACGATCCAGAGCTTTCGCCAAAGTCTCGACCGGTACTCGCTGCTCCAGATCTGAGCCATCTCTTTGGATGCGTAGCGGGTGATCAAGGGGTTTTCGTATAGCGAATTATCTGCCATGTTTCGTTTTCTAAGGTAGCGTATGTGATTGGTTATGACTGCCAGCTTGGGGCCTGCCACGACATCGATGTCGGAGGGCAAAACACGTGTGGTTCAATTCGAATGGTGAGACAAATTACATGTTGGTCAAATCATCCTCAACGACATTTCCAAGAAGTTCGTCGAGTATTTGTGCAAACAGGGCCTCGTGCTCGTGGTCGTGCGCATAAACGCGGACGATGGTGTGGCTGATCGGCAGCATGCGGTAAAGCCCGTGCATGGTGAGCGTGCGAATCTTGCCGGAGGACGAATCGAAATAATAATTCAAGCCTGCGGTCGCACCCACCGTATTGGGGCGATGCATGTGCCGCGCTAGATCCACTTGGAAGGGAACGGTTTTTAGGCTGGCGGGCAGTCGCTCGCGGAGAAACTCACGGAGGATTTTGGCATTGGAAAAGACGCTGCTGCTTTCCGCCTGGTTCTCGCCAAAACTGAGGCTCCGCTGACAGACCATCACCCAAGGAATTTGACGATTCAACCAGCCTAGCCAGCGCTGGCCGATGTGACTGAGCTGTGGATCGTGGCTGTGGCGCCAGCGGCGGACGTCGGTTAGTAAGGAAAACTCTGTCAGATCTCGGTAGGCGTCCAAATGTTCGCGTGGGTCGCCCGGAAAAATGTGCTGGCGGCTGTCGCGAAATAACTCGGCCAACTCCAAGTCGATAGCCCGCACGGTGCGATGAAAGTAGACGCTTCTGAACAACTCAGCTTTCATCGAGAGAAAGTGCACGAGTGCGTGCATACCACGATCATGTATTGTTAGGCCGCTGTCGGTGAAAGTGCTGTAGTGCAGGAGGCGTTGCATGTCGAATGCGCGTGGACTGACACCGGTCATAAAGGCATCGCGGAGAACAAAATCCATGTTGTCAATCGTATAGATGCCACAGAAAAGGCTGCGGAGTAGATGCTACCAGCGAGGTCGCGCATCATCCGTGTCGGTCGACTTGGGACGCTGGATCATCCAGGCGATATCGGCAGGGTTGAGCTTGGCGTCTGCGGGGAACTGACCGG
>JBBQRC010000412.1:0-5345 GCA_038215215.1 Pirellulales bacterium | reverse complement strand
ATGCGTGGCATTCCCGAAGCCAATGTGTGGGTGACTCTCGAACGCAGCATGAACTGCGCGATTGGCCTCTGCGGTCACTGCCAACTGGGGCCAAAGTTCATTTGTAAGAACGGTCCGGTGTTCCGCTTCGACGCGATCAGTCCCTGGTTGAAAGTCCAAGATTTTTAACATGATTAACGCCAGCAATTCAAGCACGAGTAGCGCGAAATCACGACAGGTCACTGCCAAACCACGTCTGGCTGTGTTCAAGTTTGCGTCTTGCGATGGCTGTCAGTTGCAGTTGCTGTCCTGCGAAGATGAACTGCTGAGCCTGGCGGACGCGGTCGACATTGTGCATTTCTTGGAAGCCAGCAGTCATGTGGAACCAGGGCCGTATGACATTTCTCTGGTCGAGGGTTCGATCACGACTTTTGCCGATCGTCAGCGGATCCAAAAAATCCGCCGCCAATCGGGATTCCTGATGACCATTGGGGCATGTGCCACGGCGGGTGGTATTCAAGCACTTAAGAATTGGGCCGATAGCCAAGAATATCTGCGCTACGTTTATGCGCGCCCCGACTACATCGATACGCTGTCAACTTCTACGGCGATTGCGGATCACGTTAAAGTCGATTTCGAACTGCGAGGCTGCCCCATCAACCGCTTCCAGCTACTCGAAGTTCTGCAGGCATTGCTGGCTGGACGCAAGCCGCGAACTCCGACCCATAGTGTCTGTTTGGAATGCAAACGTCGTGGCCTCGTATGTGTAGCGGTCAGCCAGAACATGGCCTGCTTGGGGCCAATCACGCAAGCGGGTTGCGGTGCGATTTGCCCAGCTTATGATCGTGGTTGTTACGGTTGTTTTGGCCCGGCTATGCAACCCAATTGCGACAGTTTGACGAACCACTATGCGGACAGTCGCCTGTCGCCACAGGCACTGGTGCCGCTGCTGCGCAGTTTCAATGCCAACTCCCCAGAGTTCCGCGAGTGTGGCGACACGCTCGATCCGAAGTCCGATGCAGGAGAATCGCTGTGACGAACCCAGTGAATGACAGGACGCGGGTCATCGAGGTCAAAGCCATCAGTCGCGTTGAAGGGGAGGGGGCGTTACGCGTAGTCATCGAAGGGGATCAGGTCGCTCATGTGCAGTTGGCCATTTACGAACCACCGCGTTTCTTCGAGGCCTTTCTACGTGGGCGACCGCTGGAAGACGTTCCAGATCTGACCGCCAGAATTTGCGGCATCTGCCCCATCGCTTATCAGATGACCGCAGTGCACGCGCTCGAAATGGCCCTCGGTGTGACCATTTCGCCGGAAATTCACATGTTAAGGCGATTGCTGTATTGCGGCGAGTGGATCGAAAGTCACGGCGTGCACATGCATTTGCTGCACATTCCCGATTTTTTTCGTTGCCAAAGCAGTATCGAATTAGCCAAGCAGTTTCCCGCCGAAGTCACGCGAGGATTGAAGATCAAGAAGATTGGCAATCAGTTGCTGGAGGTGCTGGGCGGTCGCGCCGTGCACCCCGTCAACGTGACGGTTGGGGGATTTTATCGCGCGCCACGCAAAGCGGAACTACAAGCCCTGGTCGAGGACTTGAAATGGGGTCGCGACGCTGCCATCGAGATTACGCGCTGGGTCCAAGGATTTGATTTTCCTGATTTCGAACAACCTTATGATATGGTGGCATTACAGCATCCCAGTGAATATCCGATGAACATAGGCCGCATCGTCTCGACCAGCGGGCTCGATATCGTGGCTCAGGATTTTGAGAAGCACTTTGAAGAGCGGCAGGTCCCTCACAGCACGGCCTTACAGGCAGTGCGTATCCCCGCACAGACTCCCTACTTCGTCGGACCACTCGCCCGCATGAACTTGAATTTTGAGCGACTGACCGATTCCGCCCGCCAGTTGGCCAGTGAAGCTTGTCAGTGGCCCTGCTTCAACCCCTACAAGTCGCTTATTGCTCGGGCGGTAGAAGTTGTTCACGCATTTGAAGTCGCGATTGAAATCATCGCTCAGTATCGCGAATTTTCGCCGCCACGTATCCGCTACGAACCATGTGTTGGAACAGGTTCGTGGGCTACGGAAGCGCCGCGTGGCTTGATTTATCATCGCTACGGAATTGCCGCAGACGGCAAAGTTACCTTTGCAAAAATCGTACCCCCAACCTCTCAGAATCAACGGCAAATAGAAGTCGATCTGAAGGCCTGCTTGCCGAGCCTGTTGCTGGGCGACGATCACCAAACCGCACTGGCTTGTGAGCGATTGATTCGCACGTACGATCCGTGCATCAGTTGTTCGACACACTTCCTTAAACTTGAAATCGAACGCCGATGAGCGCCAGCACGGAGTCGGCACGACCCGGGCTAGTCATTGGAGTTGGCAGTCCGCATGGCGATGACCGCGCGGGCTGGCAAGTCATCGATCAACTGGCAGAGATGTGGGCTGCTGAGCATCCTTTGCTGGACGAGGAGGCTTTGCCAACAGCTCAAGCTTGGCAGTTGCACAAAGCCGTTGTACCGCACGACATTCTGGATTGGCTAACAGCCGCGGCACAAGTTCACCTGATCGACGCTAGTCTTGATGCCACACCAAGGGTGCGGCGCTACGCGGTCATCGTGGGCGCGGGCGCCGGCGAACTGGACCTAAAAGAAATCCCACTGGATGACCATGAACCAAAGTTTGCGTCTACCATGCCCAGCGTTTACCCTTTGCAATTGCGTTCCAATTCAACGCACCAATTCGACTTATTGTCGTCGTTAGCGCTGGCTTCAATCCTGGGGCTATTGTCCCCATGCGTGACGCTGTGGACCATTTCCGTCGAACACGCTACTCCCACTACAGCCCTGAGTACTTCGACGCAGTTGCTTGTAAATCGCTGCGCGGATCAGATTGCCCGCGCGCTCAAGTAGCAACTGGCAAAACGCAGCCGTGAACCCTATTTTAGCGGAATTGCGCAAGTAATCCGGTGAATTGATTCGAGACACAAACCGGACGGCTCGCGCCGTTCCGCTAAAATTCTGGCATGGCTTCGAGGAATAGGGTTCACGGCGTAGTGTGGCACGGGCTTGCCCGTGTGGTTCTTCGTTATCAGCTTGCACGTTCACCAGTGTTGAGTTTTCACGACGGCTAGAACGTCAAAGTACGCAGAAGTTTTCCTTATTGATAGAGCGGTCGAGGCCGTTCTGTCCAGGCCGCTTGCATCGGAGCGAATCGGCGCGGTACAAAAAGTCATGTAAAGTGGTTTCCGATAAATCGGCATTAGCACAAGCCACCCCCATGTATGTAATATGTGCATCAAAAGTGGATGAAAATGGGCGACCATCGTCTGTGAGAATCCACCTAAATTCCCGAAAATGGTGAACTATGAGGCCAAAACGCCGTAATTTCTTGTTGGCGACCGCTGCTGGGCTTACCGCGGGGCAAGCTTGGCTCAAGGCAGGGGAGACCGTCGAAAAACCGGGGATCGGATATGGCTTTAGCCTCTATGGCATGAAGCAAATGGCGCTGACCGACGCGCTGCGCACTTGTGCGGAAATTGGTTACGACTGTGTAGAAGTGCCGACGATGGCGGATTGGCCCGCTGCGCCAGAGAAACTTGCCGCAGCTCAGCGGGCTGAGTTGCGCAGTTGCTTGACGGACAACAATCTGAGGCTCTCTGCGTTGATGGAGAATGTGACACTGTTGGCGGAACCAGAACAACATGCCAAGAATCTGGCGAGGTTGCAAGCCGCTGGAGCGTTGGGTCATGACCTCAGCCCTGGCGATACACCGATCGTGGAAACCATTATGGGAGGGACGCCGGCGAGTTGGGAGGAGACGAAGGGA
This sequence comes from Pirellulales bacterium, assembly GCA_038215215.1. Lineage (GTDB taxonomy): Bacteria > Planctomycetota > Planctomycetia > Pirellulales > Pirellulaceae > Aureliella. The sequence goes on along the minus strand of JBBQRC010000412.1, from coordinate 1,535 downwards.
CGCCTGGCCGAGCGACTTGTGGATTGGAAAAAAGTGGCCGAGCAAGCACAAACAATCATTGCCATCAAAGCTCATGTGGCCGGTGCCGCACATCGACCTGAGCACGTGCGCTGGCTGCTCGATCAGGTGCGCAGCCCATGGATCAAAGCGGCATTTGATTTTAGCCATTTTCAATTGCGCGGAATTGCATTGGCCGAAGCGTGGAATACCCTGGCCGCCGATACCGTCTTCATCCACATCAAGGATTCGACTGGAGACTTGCAAAAATTCCAATTTCTATTGCCCGGCGAAGGATCGATCGACTACGTCGATTACTTCACGCTGCTACGGGATGCGAAGTGTCACGCGGATGTCGTCGTTGAAGTGAGTGGCCAGCTCCACAATAAACCGGAGTACGACCCGATCGCCGCCGCCAAAAAATCCTATGCTCCGATCGCGGCTGCTTTTGAAAACGCTGGCATCCAACGCAGCACGCTACGAAAGTCGAAGCCATGATCATTGCAGAGCCCAGCCAGTCGGCGCAACGTGCTGCGCTGGACTCGTCCCACATGCGACTCAAAGCACGCATTGAACAAATCGTGTCGCTCAGTCCTCAGCCGCTGGTACTTGGCGGGCGGCCATTCGACTGGCAGCGGGTGGTCAACCCCGAAATCCTGTTAACCAGAGCAGCGGATAACGTGGCGCAACCCGCCACAGAGTTGGATCCGTTTTGGGCAGCAACCTGGCGAGCCGCAATTGGGCTCGACCACTTCTTACAGCAATTTGATCTGCAGGATGTCTCAGTGTTGGAGCTCGGCTGCGGTTCTGGCCAAGCTGGCGTAGGGGCGGCAGTTCAACGAGCACGAGTCACCATGACGGACGCTGTCGGACTCGCGCTGCTGGTCGCGCGACTCAATGCTTGGCCAGTTATTGACCGCATCCGTTTTCGACGACTCCGCTGGACGATCGACGTGCTCGACGTTCCCCCTTTTTCGGTTATCATCGGTTCCGATCTCGTTTACGATGCCAGCTTGTTTTCGCTGCTCGACACTTGTGCGCGTGAACACTTGGCAGCAGACGGGCGGATGTACTTAAGTGAACCACATCGACACACGGGGGACAAGTTCTCCCGCTGGATACGATCCGCCGGTTGGCAAGCGTTGGAACATGATATCGATTTGCAGGATAACCGCGTGCCGATCCGTGTCTTTGAATGCTGGCGGTAACGAAACTCTATGAACAACGGAACTGCTGAGGAAGCCGCGGCTGTGGCAACTGAATCGATCCTACAGACCACTTGGCCGCTGCCGTTGTGGGGCACAATTCTTCTGGTCACGGCCGCGTTACTTTTTGTGGCAGGTATTTATTACAGTGAACGCGGACGATGCGGTCGAGCGTTACGAATCGCCTTGGCCGCGCTGCGTTTCAGCTTGCTCGCGTTGGTGGTTTGGATGTGGGCCGGTTGGAGCTGGCAACAATATCGCAGCGACAAACCGGAGTTGTTGCTGGTGCTCGACCGATCCGCCAGCATGGACACGAAGGATGGCCAGCCGGAT
>JBBQRC010000411.1:0-5371 GCA_038215215.1 Pirellulales bacterium | reverse complement strand
GGGCGCGACTTCTTGAGTGATCCACCGGACAGTTCCGCGGTGAAGTCTGTCATGACGAAATTACCGTTAAATCCGCGTCCCAAACTTTGGCCAGGTAGGCTGGCTTCAGGGAAAACTTCGAGCAATAGGCCGGAGACGGCTGTTCCTGGCGCGGAGATGGCAATGCGATAAATATCATTGACGGGATTCTTGCCGCTGGCCAGATACGAGCCATCCTCTAAACGGGTCAAAGTTGCTCCACCTTCGGATTCGACTTTGGTGGCGTCAATCGCTTGCCACGCTTTTGTCACATCTGGGCTCGTGCCACGCGATTGCAACGCCCAATTCTCAGCCAATTCTGGCAGTTTCAACTTCAGCGTTTGGGATTCGGCGTCGAACATCGCAATTTCTTGCTCACGCTGAGCGATCTCGGCGATGTGGGTCAAGGTCTTAAGGGTCAGTAGCGGTGGAGTATTTTCGCCGGTCTTCCCCGCCGGTGCTAACACGCCGCTCTCTTCAACGGAGTTAAAAAAGGCAAACAGTTGATAAAATTCCTTTTGAGTAATCGGGTCGTATTTGTGATCATGGCAGCGACAGCAATTGAACGTTAGCCCCAACCATGTTAAGCCCGTTGTTTCGACACGGTCGATCACTGTTTCGACGAACCACTCCGCTTCGATGCGCCCACCTTCACCGTTGAGTCGATGATTGCGGTTGAATCCGGTGGCAACAATTTGTTCTGGTGAAGCGTGCGGGAGCATGTCGCCGGCCAGTTGTTCGATGGTAAACTGATCAAACGGGATGTTTTGGTTGTAGGCATTGATCACCCAATCGCGCCAGCCCCACAGATCTCGGCTGCCATCGCTCTGATAGCCATTACTGTCCGCGTAGCGCGCGTAATCGAGCCAATTTAGAGCCATGCGCTCGCCATAATGTGGTGACGCAAAGAATTCATCGACCATGCGTTCGTAAGCGGCTGGTGAATCGTCATCGAGGAATCGCGCGACCTGGTCCGGTGTTGGCGGCAGGCCGGTCAAGTCGAGGGCCACGCGGCGAATCAGCGTGGGCTTGTCGGCTGCCGGGTTCGACTGGAGCCCCGCTTGCTGCCGCCGCGTTAGCAGAAACTGGTCGATCGGATTTTGGCTCCAGTGGGTGCTCTCCGGGTTATTCCCCTCGGCTACAGCGGGAACATGCGGCCGGCTGGGCGGTGTAAATGCCCAATGCCCCTCGTACTTGGCACCTTGTTCAATCCATTTTTGGAGTAACGCGATCTCAGACTCTGTCAGTGGTTTTGGGGAACCGGTGGGAGGCATCAGTGCATCGGGGTCAGCGGCCGTGATCCGCTTCACCAGCTCACTTTCGGCGGGTTTGCCCGGCGACACTGCACTGATCCCCGATTCAGCCGCTGCGGTCGCGTGCTCACGAAGATCTAAACGTAAGCCGCTTTCGCGCTTCGCTTCGTCAGGTCCATGGCATTGAAAACATTTGTCCGACAAGATCGGTCGGATGTCACGGCTGAAATTAACTTCACCCGAATCCCCCCATAACCGCGGAGCCGAAATTGTCACGGTCGTCAGCACCACCACTAGCAGCAGCGCTCGCGGAGGCAATGAAAATCGAATCCTAGGGGCTGTCTGGTTCATGGGGCCAACCGTTGATAAGCGGGTAGGATAGGGCAGGTTGAGAGGAAATCAAAACGGTAAATTATTTCGGGGCGACGCCTAAGTTCCATTTTCGCACTTTTTTGGACTGCTGCGACTTGTCGCAGCTTTCATTTTCAAGCGTGTGCGGCATCCGTGTGTAAATTTTGTGACACCCCAGCGGTCGCGACCCAGAGCGAAAGCAGCCAAGCGGTTCTGGACATTGAGGGAAAGCCAAAGCGGTGATGAATCACCGCACTCCAAAAAGTGCGAAACTGGAACTAAGTGGTGCTGAGGCGAAGGGGTGGGGTAGGAAGTTTTTACCGACTTCATTTATTATAATGCAACTCTAAGTTGAATTTGCACCCCGAAGAACATTGAGGCTCCAGTTTAACCCAACCTGTGGACGCGATATCGACATGGATCGACTGGCGTCCCTCACCGACTCCTGGTCCTGATTAACCACTCGCGCTGATCGCCGGCGAACATCGCTTGGTCTTGGGCGTGCAAGTCGACAAGACCAACGGTCAGTTTGGACTGCTAATCGTAACTGTCGATCGCCAACCCGCCGCGGTGGAGATCGTCAATAGTTCCGGGTGAAACGTGTGATCTTCTGGCGGGGCGAAGGCTTGGGGCCGATCGACGTAGCAGCTTGCGTGCTGACTGATGGCGGTCACGCTTTTGGGAAAATCCGCTTACCTTTTGTTGCTTGCAGGTCCACTGAGAAGCGGGTTCGGGTTATGATTTCTCAGTGGCTAGCAGCACTTTTCCGAAAAACGAAAGTTGAATAGATGAGCTTATTTGGCTTCCCATTAAATACGATTTGGGATTGGATCGGATTGGCAGACTACATTGCGTTGGCGGCGGTGGCTTTGTACGGCGCCTACTGTTGTGTTTTGATTTGGACCCGCGTGGGGCAGAAGTGGTTCAAGACCGAGGATGGTCAAGTCGAATATATGATGGCCCTTGAACCTGATCTTAGGGCTGGCAATTTTGACGCCGTCGAAGCGGCCTGCGAGGGGGACCAGCGGGCGATTCCGATGTTGGTGCGCCTGGGACTGATGAATCGGCAACTCGGATTTGCCAAGGTCAAGCAACTGTTGGCCGAACGCTTTCAGCGCGATGTGCTGGCCGATTTGGAGCGCAACGTGAGCTGGGTGAGTACCGTCATCAAGACGGCTCCCATGCTGGGCCTTTTTGGTACGGTAACGGGAATGATTGGCGCCTTCGCCACGCTGGCATCTGCGGCCAGTGTCGAACCCACCAAGCTGGCGAAAGACATTAACGTAGCGCTGTACACCACGGCGATTGGTTTGAGCATTGCCATCCCGCTGGTCATGGCGATGAACGCGGTCAATATTCGCATTCGGCACATGCAGGAGTTGGTGGGTTCCGGTATGTCGCGCTTCCTGGAAGCATTTAAAGCGGGCCTGAGTCGAAATGAGGGGAGAGGTACCCGCAATTCCGCCTAGCTTTTGCCTGTCGCTTTGCCGCGGATCGTCAACGCAATCTTAGCTCGAATTCGTCAGCCATCCATTATGTCGCAAGTTGTCGAACCTATTGCCGCTGAAGATGATTCCGAACCAGAATCGTTTATGCCGCTTCGTCCGCAGTCCAATGACGACGAAATCGACATTACGCCGATGATCGACATTGTGTTCTTGCTGTTAATCTTCTTTATCGTCTCTTCGAAAATGAACGCGGAGCAGGCGGTCGATTTGCCAAAAGCTCGCCATGGGGGCGTCATTGCGGGTAAAGAATCGGTGATCATTTTGATGAAACGGGGCACGGGCGATCAAGCTGAAGTGCTGAAATCGGATGGGACAAAATTTCCCGCTGACCTTGAACAGCAAAATATAGAGATCGCTGAATATGTGCAGAAAGGGCTCGACTCTGGCAAGAAGCATGTGGTGATTAAAGCTGAGGGCTCAGTCCGCCATGGCGAAATCAATCGCGTCACGGGCGCCATCTCAGAGTCGCTCAATGAGGGCGAGCTGATCAACATTGCCGTTATGGAACAGGGGTGACAGGGCCAATGGGAATAAAGATCCAATGCCCAGCCTGCAAGAAAATCCGCGCTGTCAACGAGCGTGTGCTGGGCCGGGAGATTACCTGTCCAGATTGCGGCAAGCCCATTCAAGTTCCCTCGAAGGAATCGGTTGAGGCAGCTCGCCAGGCTAAGCTGGAGGAACGCCAACTCACTGAGCAACTCGAACGCCAATTGGCAGCGATCAGTCCAATCTCCCCCCTGGATGCCGGTCCGTTGAGTCCATCGGTCGCTGCCAGCCGCCGCCGCTCACCCCCTCAGGAGACCTTCGACGATGCGGGCGAGGAATTCGAGAAATCCAGAACGATCTTGGCTGGCGATGAAATGGACATGACGCCGATGGTCGATGTGACCTTTCTGCTACTGATATTTTTTATGATCACCGCCTCGTTCAGCATTCAGAAGAGTATTCAGCGTCCCGCGCAGCGCAATGACCAGGCCAGTAGTCGTCCGGTCGAGGTGGAAGACAAGGATAATCCCGACATTGTCACCGTGCAGGTCGACGAATTCAATGCATACAACATCGTCACTAGCGACTGGGATCGCCCGGCCGCCAGCAAACAGGATTTGATAGTGGCCTTGAACGAGGCCCATGCCGGCGATGCTTCGGGCAATATTCCGTCAAAACTGGTTGTCCAGGCACATGAAGACTGTCTACATGCCACCGTAATTGGTGCCTTAGACGCAGGACGAGAGGCTAAGTTTGAGAGTTTTGAAGTCACCACGGTCGAACAATTTGACTAGTTAGCCGCGTAACCATTTACAGTTGTCTTTATTTTCGCATCACGTCGCATCGGAAAATTGCAAGTGCAGGCTAAACAATTCATCGATCAACTTGCCGCTCAACAACTGCTTTCTCCAGAGATTATCGACGAACTCCGGCGGCAGGTTGCTGAGAGTAAATCGCGTTTGACGCCCGAGCTGATTTCTCGCTTGCTGGTCGACAATGGTCATTTGACCAAGTTTCAGGCCACCAAGCTCATCGCGGACATGCAAAATGAGGCAGCTCCGAAAGCTCCGCTGAAGCCTGTCCAATCGGCCAATTCCTCAGACCTGGATTTACTCGAAGAAAATACTGCGGCCAGCGATGAAGCGGCTGTATTCATCGACGATGACTAAGTCCTGTCTGCCGAACTGATCGAAGATGTCGAGCCAATCGAAGCTGAAGTAATCGAAGTGGTCGACGTTGAGCCCGTTGAGATCGTGGGTGCAGAGGCGGTTGAAGTGGTCGAGGCGGGTGCGGCACCGCGTGTCAAAAAATCGCGTCCATCCAAGTCGCCCGCGGCGCCGGTCAAGATCAAGCGTCCTGAAGCCGCCAAAGCTAACCCTTGGGATTCGTTCCGCATCTTGGGTGTTGGCCTTGTTTTAGCCCTCGTGTTGATTGCCGGTTCATGGTTGGGCTACCATTTTCTCCGCGGCAGTGCGTCGGACATGCTGAAGCGGGCCAATGACGCCTACGAGGCCCGCAGTTACGAAACGGCCGCCACCATCTATAAGGACTTCACGGTCAATTTTAAAAATGATGCCGGCCTGTCGTTTGCCAAAGTTCGTCAAGCGCTCGCGCTCATTCGCAAGGATGCTGAAAACGCCTCGGATCCCAATCTGGGTTTGCAAACTGCGCTGGCGGTGCTCCCCGGCATCACGGGTGAAAGTGCGCTAGGGAACGAGCAATCCGACTTGACCGGCGTGCTCGTCGGCTTGGCCA
>JBBQRC010000410.1:0-5400 GCA_038215215.1 Pirellulales bacterium | reverse complement strand
AGTCCGGTCAAGTCCAGTCGCAGTTCGAGTTCCTCGGCGAGCTGAATGACTTTGCCGAGTTGCTTCAGCGCGGCGGCATTGGGCTCGTCCGGCGACGACATGAACTTATCTTACCCGATACGGAACTCCGCCACTTCCCAGCTCTTCTCGAGTCAATTCGTCTCGCGACGCCCCAATTCCGCCGCTGGACGAAGGACGAAGCACGTTGCTACCGCTGCGCACACCCCAGTAACCGCTTCGCATCCGGAGTGCTTTCGAATAATGCCGATTCCGCCTACAATCGCAGCCCCGCCAAGTGGATTTGGCAGGAGCAAATCGTCGAGTATTTTGGGAACGCGAGCGTTATGAAAATTTTGATAATTGGTAACGGCGGCCGCGAGCACGCGCTGGCTTGGAAGATCAAGCAGAGCCCCCGCGTCACGGACATCTTTGTCGCTCCAGGAAATGCAGGTACCGCTCGCGATGCAGTCAACGTACCCATTGCCGCGGAAGACATCGCGGGCTTGATCAAATTCGCCAAGGCCGAGAAGATTGGCCTGACGGTCGTTGGCCCGGAAGCGCCGCTCGCGCTCGGAATTGTGGACGCGTTTGAGTCTGAGAAACTACGTATTTTCGGTCCCTCGCAAGCCTCGGCACAACTGGAAGCCAGCAAGGCGTTTTGCAAAAATCTGCTCCGACAGGCGGACGTGCCGACCGCCGATTTTCAAGTTTTTCGCGACCCTGACGACGCAATGCGTTTCATCAAGGGGCGATTCCCGGGCGAACGCGACCGCTGTCCGGTGGTGGTGAAAGCGGATGGATTGGCGGGAGGCAAAGGGGTTATCGTCTGCAAGCGGCGCGACGATGCCTTGGATGCCATTGACCGCATCTCGCGGCGGCGCGAGTTTGGCAAAGCGGGTATGCAGATGATCATCGAAGAGCGACTGGAAGGTCAAGAAGCAAGCATCTTGGCGATCACAGATGGCAAAACCATCCTGCCCTTGCCACCAGCCCAAGATCACAAGCCTGCCTTTGATGGCGATACAGGTCCCAACACCGGTGGCATGGGAGCCTACTGCCCGACGCCCATTGTGGACGATGCCCTGATGGCTTGGATCGAGGAGCATGTATTGGTACCCACGGTTCACACGATGAAGCGAAACCGCAAGCCGTTTCGCGGCGTGTTGTACGCTGGCTTGATGTTGACACCCCAATCGGGCCCGAAGGTGCTTGAATACAACTGCCGCTTTGGGGATCCAGAGTGCCAGCCGCTGCTCATGCGACTTAAGAGCGACCTAGTGGAAATCCTAGAAGCGGTTGTCGATCAAAAACTGGATCAGATTTCTACGCCGGAATGGGATCCACGACCAGCGATTTGCGTGGTCATGGCAAGCCAAGGTTACCCGGGTGACTATCAAAAAGGAAAGCCAATCTCCGGCATCGACGCGGCCGATGCGCTGCCCGATGTCAAGGTTTTCCATGCCGGAACGCGCATGGAAGGTGAGACCGTGGTTACGGACGGCGGACGCGTGCTAGGTGTCACGGCGATCGGCGAGTCGATTTCGCTGGCCAAACTGAATGCCTACACTGCCGTCCAAAAGATTCGCTGGACAGGTGCTTGGTGCCGCAAAGACATCAGTGACAAAGCCTTGCAGTATATCGAGCAAAATGCGGAACCAACTTAGGCGTCGTCTCAAGACAAGTCATTGCACTCGTTCCCTCGCTCCGCGCCCGCTTATTTTTCCAACATCACGGTCCGACATCAGCCTGCGCCCCGCACCGAGAGCGTCCGCATGTTGCGACCTCGGCGGATGACTATTGGCTAAGCATCGTTCCGGCTCGGTCGTTATACCAATCAATTCCCAACCTGGGCGAGCACCGCGTACCCCGGGGTACCCGAAGCAAACGGAATTAGCGGTAAGCGTTTACGCCGCCAATTCACTGGTCACTGTTCGAACCGCAACATCCGTTACAGTTACCATTTTTCGAAGTCGTCGTTGTTCCCGCGATGTGTTCCAACCTGTTCGTAGCCTAGTCCTTTTATTTCCTGGACGACGCTTTCGGTAAGGACGTTTACTTGCAATTACCTGTTTGCTCCCAGACCGCCAGCGGGCTACAATCGCTCGCATATCGGGACCAATTTCCCGAAAAGAGAATGTTTTATCACGCCGCTTTCGGGTATTTATAACAAGTTCTGGCGATCAGCCCTCGCGCTCGTGCTCAGTCGCGCAGCGACGGTGCTCGTACTCGTACTCGGAACCAACGTGCAGGATGATGCTGCGATGAAAGCGATGTTGCATCGGATCGTCGCGATGCTAACTCGAATGGCGATGAAATTCGGTGGTGTCGCCGAGTCCGCTGTGCAATACCGTGCTGACGTCGATCACGAGCACCGCTTCGCTGAGCACGAGCACGAGCACGAATCCCAAACCGCAGAAATGCCAGAACCATCGTCTGCAACGGAGCGGCGCTGGAGAGGTTTTACAAGTGGTGGCTCAACTCCCGCCGCCCGCTGATCAAATAATAGCGTGAATTGTCCCTGCACAAGCTCCGCATCTACCAATCCTCCGTTTCCGATTCGCCTTCGCGTTCTCAAGCACGCTCGGCTATAGCGACCGGCCTCAATGCGGTTTCTGTACGTAGCCTCGCAGGTCTTGGCGTGAACGCATATTGCCTAGGGGGCTACACGTTCGTAGGCTTCCTTCCCATGGATTGTTACCTCACCGCAGTTGCCCTCGCCTCGCGTCTATTTCTTACGAGCTATCCATTTGGTATCATGACCCCCATAAGAACATCGGAAGTAAACACAGGGGACTGAGAACTTTCGCGATTTCCGCACCCCATGAACTCACGCCCATGTTGGGCGTACATGCGACCGAGCAGCGAAGTCGGGCGTTTTGAAGTGGATGATCAACAGTCGCCGCCGGCTGATCGGTAACGTTACCGCAGAAAGATGATGATACAATTTCTGTTGACGTGGAATTGCAAGCATATTGCGAACCCAGAGAACCGTCCATATATCGAGCGTGCCTGCCGTCATCGAGGAATAGAACCACCGTTAATTTGCACGCCATTCGACTTGCTGGAGATTTGAAATGACCGATCCAATTGTTGATGAGATTCGATCCACGCGTGAACGACTTGCGACGGCGGCAGGTGGCGAAATTCACTCAATCGCCATGGCCACGCGAAAACGGCAAGAGCTCTCTGGAACCAAAACAGTGACTCGCCCCGCACGAAAACCAGAACCAAGCCGTAACAATCCGTTGCAACCAAGCGGCGGATCGGGCGTTTCTCCAATTGACGCTTCTTCCCGCGCCGTTGGCTGAACGGCGACGTTGAACTAAACCGCTTCACTTATCAATGCTCGTACGAGAGCTCGGTGGGCACTGGTGGCGAGTGCTTGTTGCGGTTCGAACAGCGACCTGTTAAGTGGCAGCATAAGCGCTCACCGCTAATGCCTTTGCTTCGAGCACCCCGGGTTACGCGATGCTCGCCCACAGGCTCACACCGCTTACCCGGGGCTATTACCTGCCGCCACGCTGTGGCTGGTCAAGCAGGTTGGAAGAAGTGTAGGTAGCGCAACAAAACGCCTTCAACAACTCTGACCTTGCAAAAAAGCGTTCAGGCAGGGACTGAAACTTTCTGGAATGCGATGGACTGCCTGTGGTGCGAAGAGCGTTCTTAGCTTGCGTAGGTGCTTGGTCAGCAAACGCTGGTAAATTGCCAAACACCGACCGCACCATCGCCGCTCGTGTCGAAAGCACTCTCACCCGGCTTGGCCTCTGCCGCACAATACCGATGAGCGGTCGGACTTAAGAATATAAAACTTGTCAGACGAAGATCTCAATCCACAATTCGTGTACCGATCGGCACTGTCCACAGTGCAGCGGTGCGCGGCGCGGTGACTGGCTGGACGAAGCGGCTGAGATAGCAAGAGAGACGTTGTCGCATTTATGGCACGTGGTGGCGGCAAAGATAAACTAAAACGACAAGTGCCTGTAAAACTTTCTGGCTGCGGGTTTGTGCGGAGTTGGTCGTTGCACATTCTGCCAAAGGGATTTACCAAGTCGCGATTTTACGGCGGTTACAGCAGCGGCAATCGCACAGCTTTCATCGCCCTCTGCCAGCACCATTGTCCCCGGCTACGCGGCGATGAATCAGCAAATGCTCCAATTAGTGTAGAGCTCGAAGCCGATGGCAAGACTCCATGTTGTCCCAAATGTCAGCAGCCCATGTGTGAGATCAGCAGCACTCCGCGACCTTCATGGCGAGAGCTGTTTTATGGTCCTGACCACCAAGCTTGGTTCGAAAGCTGATGTTATTCCAGTTGTTCGGTAGATCAGGGAATATTCACAACGCGTACCCATTCGCCATCGCTCGCTGCATGATTGTGGTCGGAACCCTGCCCACACCATGGCTGGGACCACTGCCCCCCGGCACAGCGAAAACTTCTACTTGCTGGCACGATCAGCTTGTATTGCTTCCATCAGTCACGCTAGACTGACGCTAATACACACGCGACGCCCCGCAACCCGCATAACCACCAACCGCGTCCGCGAAGCAACTTCGTTCAACGCTCAATCTATCCCGCCGCTGCGGTTGGGATAGATTGCTATTCGTTTATCCGGCAGGACTCCCAGTCGAATGACAAGCGTGTTTGTTAGCTACTCGCGAGAAGACTTGAAAATCGCCGAGAAGGTCGGCGCGCTACTCGACGAGTCTGGATACCAATTCTTCATGGATCAGCAGTGGCACATCGCAGTTGGCGACTCGTTGAATCATATGATTAACAATGATTGCAATTCCGCGACTTGCGTGTTGGTGCTATGGTCAAAGTCGGCTGTCAGTTCGCAATGGGTCAATTCCGAGGCGGGAATCGGCATGAAGCGTCGCCGCCTGCTTCAGGTCACGTTGGATGGAACCAAACCTCCGCCTGTATTCCGCGATTACATCTACGGCTCGCTTGAAAATTGGGATGGCACGATCGATGACGAAGAGTTCCAGCGAATCATGAAGGGGATCGAGTTTTTCATCGAACGAAACACGAAACATGACTCTACATAATGCCGGACAATGAATTAACGCTTAAATGTTGCGTCGCTAACGGAGAGATAGCGGAGCGGAGTGGTTGAGGCAGTACATTAGCTGGTGTCCATCACGCTCAGTCCACTCATGACCTTCCTCAGTTTCAATATCGCTTGTTCGCCGAATCCCAAGCACTCAAGCTGACCGCCCCAAGCGGGACAGCGGGGCGTGGGCTGAGCCAGTTTAGAGGAAGCCTTGTGGTTGATCCCCAGCGACGATCGACTTCAGTTGGAAGGCCCGGAAAGTTATAAAATCCGGATTGTTTTTCTAGACCATTAATGCTATCCAGAGGGGAATCTCAAACAACTGCTTGCACTTGCACTTTGATATCGT
>JBBQRC010000409.1:0-5406 GCA_038215215.1 Pirellulales bacterium | reverse complement strand
CTCGAGTTGGTCAGGAGCCATTGAGCACGTTTTCGATCGATGTAGACACCGCCGCCTACGCCAAGGCCCGGCAGTTTTTATTGCAAACGCGACAACTGCCACCGGCCAATGCCGTGCGTATCGAAGAATTTGTGAACTACTTTGAGTACGAATATGCGGGACCCAACGACGACGTTCCGTTTGCAGCCGATTTGGCCGTGACACGTTGCCCGTGGCGTCCGGAGCATAAACTAGTACGCATTGCTCTCCAAGCCAAGAAGATCGATGTGCGGGATCGCCCTAAGGCGAACTTGGTCTTCTTGCTCGATGTGTCGGGTTCTATGAATGAGCCCAATAAATTGCCGCTGGTCAAAGAATCCATGCGGATGCTCGTCGAGCAACTAGGAGAAAACGACCGCGTGGCCATGATTGTTTACGCAGGTGCTGCTGGTTGTGTACTCGACAGCACCACTGGCAATCATCAAGACGCAATATTGGCGGCACTAAATAAATTGGATGCTGGGGGATCGACCAACGGTGGCCAAGGCATTCAGTTAGCCTACAACTTGGCGCGTGATCAATTTATTCCAGGGGGCATCAATCGCGTTATCTTGTGCACCGACGGAGATTTTAACGTGGGGGTGACGAGTACCAAAGCTTTAGTGAATCTAGTCGTCAAAAATGCGAAGAGCAAAATTTTCTTAACCGTGCTTGGCTACGGCATGGGGAACACCAATGATGCGATGATGGAACAGATTTCTAACAAAGGAAATGGCGTGTATGGCTTCGTCGATTCACGCCGCGAGGCTCAGCGCCAGATGGTCAAGCAACTTGCTGGTAATTTGATGACCGTTGCCAAGGATGTAAAGATTCAAGTCGAATTTAACCCTGCCCGCGTGGCTTCGTATCGCTTAATTGGCTATGAAAATCGGATCCTGGCGACCGAAGATTTCGACAACGACAAAAAGGATGCTGGCGAGATTGGAGCGGGCCATCGGGTCACAGCGCTCTATGAAATTGAGCCTATCGGGGCAACGCGTGCTCACGCAGCGCCGGTTGCCGAACTGCGGTACCAAAAATCTACGGCCGCGGCCCAACCGAAGGCGGCCGTGGACGCAGCGGAAACTAGCGATGAACTGCTGGCTGTGAATTTGCGTTACAAGCAACCTGAAGGAGACACCAGCCAACTGCTGACGTTCCCACTCCTGGATAGCTCTACGCAGTTCGTAGAGGCGGACCGCGATTTCAAATGGGCGGCCACAGTGGCCGAATTTGCGATGCTGTTGCGAAACAGCCGGTTTAAAGGCACGGCCACGTGGAGCGGTTTGTTGGAACAAGCCGACGAGGCTGCCGGGGTGAATCCAGATGCAACGCGTCAAGAATGTCTCGACATGATGCGCGTGGCGGCAGGATTTTCAGGTCATTAAACGCTATACTTGGAGCCCACACGGCTACCTTGGGTTCATGAATTCACATGACCGTTTAGCCAAAATGCCAAGTATTCAATGAGAGCGATTTGATGAGATTCATGGCCTTGCTTGCGTGTTTAACTTTGCTCCAGAGTTTGACGTTCGCCGATGCGCGTGATGGTCGGTTCGATATCTATTGGATTGATGTTGAAGGTGGAGCGGCCACGTTGATGGTGACTCCTACAGGCGAATCGATCCTGATTGATACTGGAAATCCAGGCCTGCGCGACGCCAATCGCATTGTGAAAGTGGCGGCCGAAGTAGCTGGACTGCGGCGCATCGATAATTTGATCACGACCCATTACCATCGCGATCATTTTGGAGGCGCTGCCACCTTGGCTACCTTGCTGCCGATCGGCGTGGTGTATGACAACGGGATCTTTGAAGGGATGCCCGACAACCCGGGCAAGGAGTACCTTGAACTCAAGTGCGAGAAACGGTTAACGATCAACCCTGGAGATGTGCTAGAGATCAAGCAGCCTCCAGACGCTCCGAAGTTAACTTTCAGGTGTATTGGCACACGTCAACAATTTGTAAAACCACAGGCAAGCGACTTGGCCAATCCCGAGGTGTGTGCCACCTGCCGGGACAAAGATCGCGATGGCTCGGATAATGCGAACAGCGTCGTGATGTTAATCGATTTCGGGGGATTTCGCTTTTTCGATGGCGGTGACTTGACTTGGAATCAAGAATCAAAACTGGTCTGCCCAAACAATCTACTTGGCGATGTTGATGTCTACCAAGTAACCCATCATGGGCTTGATGCGAGCAACAATCCAGTTGTCCTACAGACCATTCAGCCAGTAGTGGCAATTATGAACAATGGCGACCGCAAGGGCTGCTTGCCTGAGGTTTTTGCCAACCTCAAGGCTACTCCATCGCTCGCGGCGATCTATCAAGTGCACAAGAATTTACGCGATGACGGTTCGGTCAATAATGTCGAGAAAGAGTATATTGCCAATCAGACTCCCAGCGATGTTTGCCAAGGGCATCACATCAAGTTGTCCGTTGCACCCGATGGAAAATCCTACACTGTCGCGATCCCCGCCCATGGCCACAGTCGAGAATTTCGGACGAAATGAGGAGCGACTCGCGGCTGAGTTGCAGTCCCCACACAGCCCCCTGGCTGCTCACATCGCTAACCTTCGAGGCATAGAATCTCTAAAGCAATCAGCCCAGCCAGAGATCCCAAAGAATCAATCCTTGGGGACGACGTGATGAACGTTGTCCATTACGTTTTCGAATCCTCGGGGCGGCAGTTCAGGGATTCGGCTGCCGTCTTTGAGCATGTTGAAGGCTAAGAGGATCGTCACGGGGGCGTTATTCTCGAAACAGCCGTAAACGAAATGAAACGGATAGATGGCCAAGGAGCGATCAGGTGAAAAGACGCCGATCGCAGTTGCATCGCTGTGGTCTACGAACGTGACACTCGACCATTCCCAGCCAAATTGGCGAACCAGTTGCTGACCCCACAAGCTACCCAGCGCAATATCGGCTTCATCGTCTTCGACATTTTCTTGATCACCGCGTTGTCGCTGGCTAACGTAAACATCAATGGACTCGACGATCGTGTCAGCAGATGCATATTTCAAGTCGACATCCAGCAGTGCGGCTCCTGCGGCAGCACTGGCCTGGATATGCGTCAACACTTCCTCGTCGAGTGCGGTTTCGGAGATATTCATCACCAGCTCGCTATCAGAGTTGCTTAGATTGAAAACGGTGTCTCACCCTTGGCTCGTTTTGGGACCACCGTTATTTCGTCCGACGCGAGCGCGCCGTGAAGTCGCTGGCGCTCTGCCTGAGCCTGATTCTAGCCCGAGCGCTACATGAAGCAAGGCACTGTTGGTCAATCGGATTGGCTCATGACGCCGCGGGCAATTTGCAAGCTTTCGTTACCAGCGGCGTCGCTTGGGCTGGTGAAGACGGTCAATATGAGGTTTGTGACTAAAGAATAGGTTCAGTGGCGAATTGCAGGCGGCAGGATCGTGCAGTTTGCCATCAGATTCCGTAGAGATTCCGGACCGAAACCAGCGACTCGGAATGGATTTTGGAACTCCCAGTCCATCAAAGGCCGCTACCGGGAACATCCCCAACACCGCCTGTGAAATTCGGTGGTTGAGTCGACCGCTGGCCGCACGCCAATCGAGGTCGAGCTGTAGTGAACGCCACAATTGCTGAGCCAAGAGATGCATGTGCAGCGTCAACCAAGATCCATCCGTGGCAGCATGCTGTGTCTCTGACCGTCTCTGCCCCGACTGTCTCTCCGATGGCGAAGAGACGTCCTCCGATTTGATACGTGTTTGTGGAACGACCGCGGCATCAAAACGCAGGGCATCAGTATGGATGTTGTAGGGAAATGTAGCGATGAGTCGGTCTGAGTAAACTTCCAAATGACGACGCATACGATTCAGCTTGACGGCGGTTTCCACTGGCAGCCCGTTACCAAACACGATCAAGTGCAGGCAGCGGTGCCGTGCCTCGACATGGGACGTCAAGATACTTTGAGCCAGCGGAGCTAGTTCATCGCTGATACAACGCTCTTCCAACAGGTTCGCGAAACAAACGAGCGTGCGACTCAACGGTTCTGTCACCAAGATCTCCTGCAGCACTGGCAAAATCTCGTTCCATTTGCGAGCCCGGTAGCTGGCACCTGACCGGTTGAGAGCAGCGCGATGTTCCGCTAGTTGCTGGCTCCATTGGTCGTGGCGACTGCGGTGATAGACCCAAAAATCGTGAACTGCCGTGTGCATCGGGGCAAGTTTGCGTTCCAGCATCATCGTGGCTAACGCCGCGAATGTGGATGCCAGTTCCGCCAGACTAATCGCGTGCATACACGTCCCAACTTTGAGAAAGAAACTCGCTGCTTAGCAACTCGCCAGTTGCAGCCAAGACTTTTCACAAAGCACGATCCGCGCCAAGCCGCCTGATCTATTGGACTTGATCTACGCACAGGCCACTTAAGGCCATCTCCGACAGGGGTTTAAGGAAACTTAGCCTACGCCCAGCGAGGGACCCACCGAGAAGCGAATGTTGCCTCGTGGCAACATTCATGGTCCCGTAGAGACGATTTATGCAACATCATGGCTGCGAGGGTGGTTGCTGCTGCATCTGCTGCATCTGCTGGTCAAGTTGCCGCTGCATGTCCTCAAGCTGATTGTCCTGGATTTGCATATTCTGCATTTGCGAATCTTGTTGCTGCTGGATTTGGACAGCCAATTTCGGAATCAAGATCACGTAGCCCGCGCCGTACAGCAATAGCCCCAGTACCAAAGCCCCAGTGTAAAGGGGCATTACGGTCTGCAGTTTCCACGCATCCTTGTTTTTCCAACCGTAGACAAGTGTCAGGATGTAGCCGATACCACACACGAAAATGCCGACAATGGAACCGATCCCTAAACCGGTAAGGTTATTTTGGAACATCTTCACAATCACAATGATGCAGCAGACGAAGGCTACTAGCATCAAGATCCCGCCCAAGCCGATTAGCACCCATTCCATGTTCGTCTCCCTGTTCGTTAGTTGTGTTTCGAGGTCGATTAGCGCCGCGACATCATACAGTAATTATTGGTCCCATACGAGAGAGAGTTTTCAAGCGGGTATCGACTTCTCGATAAATGCCGCGGCTGCCAGGTCGCAGGCAGCTAAATGAGCCTTTTGTCAATAAAAAATGCCCAGTGGTAAACACTGGGCATCTTAAAATGTCATCACGCCGCAGCGCCTAAAGCTTGGCCGCGTTGGTACTATTTGGCCGATTTCAGGGCTGCCTGTGCGGCAGCCAGTCGCGCGATCGGGACCCGGAACGGCGAGCAACTGACGTAGTCGAGGCCGATGCGGTGGAAGAAGTCGACGGACTTCGGCTCGCCGCCGTGCTCGCCGCAGATGCCGAGCTTGATGTTCGGGCGCGTGGAGCGACCCTTGGCGACGGCGATCTCCATGAGCTGGCCTACGCCGGTGGTAT
>JBBQRC010000408.1:0-5446 GCA_038215215.1 Pirellulales bacterium | reverse complement strand
TTTGCCATTAACGAAGATCCGTTAGCTCCTGCACCCACCGGCAGTGTAACTACTGTTGAGCCTGCCGGCAGCCAGCCTGCACAATCCAAGCCGGTGTTGGCGGGTGCACACCCAATGCCCCCTACACTTACCGTAGCTGATGAAGCGGCAGCGGTCGACGGTGTTGAGATCGCCGCCAAGCAGCCTGCGGCGTTTAATCATGACGCTGCCCAACGTCGCAAGTTCTTTTGGACGGCAGTACCCAGTTGGTCGATTAGTTTGATGGTCCATGTTGCCGTACTGTTTGTGCTGGCAGCTGTGTCCCTGGAAGATGTGCAAAAAGTGATCAGCATCCTGCAGGCAAGTTCGGGCGAAGCCGCAGCCGAAATCGATAATTTCGACTTGCAAGGTCCAACTGCCCCCATGGAACTCGCGGCAGCCGATGAACCGATTTCTCCTCCGGTAGTAAACACGGTCGTGGCTATGCCGGAAGTGACGCAAGCCGAACTGACTCCAATCAGCACCGCTTTCAGCGATATCGCGCTCACGAGCACGACCGAAAACCTACTGCCAAGTGCGATGCTCAGTTCCGCCATGAGCACGATGAAGTCGTCGCTGAACAGTCGCTCGGTGGCTGCCAAGAGTGAGATGTTGGAACGCTTCGGCGGCAATGCGGCCAGTGAAAAATCGGTGGCGATGGCATTGAAGTGGATCGCCGAGCACCAAGCGCCCAACGGTGGTTGGTCGTTTGCACACTCGCCCTTCTGCCGCGGTCAGTGCAAAGATGACGGAACGAAATTCAAAGCCGTCAATGGTGCCACGGCAATGGCCCTGCTCCCTTTCCTGGGTGCCGGCCAAACTCACCTGCAGGGCCAGTACAAAGCAATCATCAAGAAGGGCTTAGGGTTTCTCATCACCAACATGAAGGTCACCCCTGGCGAATTGCCAACCGGATCTTGGAACGAACCTGACGGCTCGATGTACTCGCACGGTCTGGCGACGATCACGATCTGTGAAGCCTATGCGATGACTCGTGATCCCGATCTGCTTCAGCCCGCGCAACTGGCCATCAACTACTTGGTCTATGCCCAAGATGAGCGGGGTGGCGGTTGGCGTTACGGGCCGAAACAGCCGGGGGACACGTCGGTTGTGGGCTGGTGTTTGATGGCCCTCAAGAGTGGCTCGATGGGCAATCTAGCGGTTCCGCAATCGACCTTTCGCGGTGCCGCGGGCTTTTTGGATTTCGTCTCAACTAACCACGGCGCCTACTACGGTTACGACAAGCCCTCGGCGAATATCGAGGGACGTCAAGCGACCATTGCGGTTGGGTTGCTGTGCCGCATGTATCTCGGCTGGTCCAAGGAAAATGAGGCGCTGACGGAGGGCATCCAGTTCTTGTCCAAGCGCGGACCGTCTACAAGCGATCTTTATTACAGCTATTATGCTACCCAAGTCATGCGTCACCACGGAGGGGCCGAATGGGAAAAGTGGAACGCGAAAATGCGCGATGATTTGATTAAGGAGCAGGTCGCTGAGGGACACGCCGCTGGCAGTTGGTATGCGCCCGGCGGCCACGGAAAGGAAGGAGGTCGATTGTATGCGACCTCGCTGGCTACCATGATTCTGGAGGTTTACTACCGCCACATGCCGCTCTACAGCGACAAGTCTTCGGACGACAAGTTCGAGTTGTAGTTGCCACGCGAGCTCGGTCGCGCTGGACGGCACCACTTTTCCTAAATGCCGCCGTAAACAGTTGGGTCATCTGCGGACGATGTTGCCCACTCCTTATCTATGATTTCCAGGAGGCATTCGCCATGCAATCGCTTATCAATACACTAACTGGAATTGTCTTCCCGTCACGCTCGCGATTCTCGCTGACCAATCGCGGGATCGCCGCGCTCGCATTGACCCTGGGTCTTGCGTTAGCACTGAGTCCCTCATTGGCCTACGGGCAGAAAAAGCCGCCAGCCAAGAAATTGCCCTCGCAGCAATTCAAGGGCTACGGTCTTCCGGATGCGGTTAAGACGGCGCCCAAACAATCTCTGCAAGTGGCTCGTGTCGACGCCTCACGGCGCAACGAGGCTCTGGTTACCGCCGCCAAAATCGATGCTTTGGTCGAAGCCAACCTAGCCAAGCTGGGGATGAAGCCAAATACGGATAGTGATCACTACACCTTCGTGCGGCGGGCTCACGTTGACATCGCAGGCACGATCCCCACTCTAATCGACACCAACGCGTACATTAACAGTACAAAGTCCGATCGCCGTGAGACGTTGATTGACGCTCTCTTAAGCTCACCGGGCTACGTCAGTCACATGTACAACTATTGGGCAAACATTCTGCGCATCAAAGATCGCCCAGAGAATAACATGTTGGCCTACTCCTACCGCGACTGGGTCAAAGAACAACTTCGGCTCAATCGTCCCTACGATCAGTGGGTGTACGAAATGCTCACCGCCCAAGGAAAGCTATGGGAAAAGCCCGCAGTGGGCTACACGCTCCGCGATAACGGCATGCCCCTCGTCCACGTCGACAACACAGTCCGCGTGTTTCTCGGAACACAGATTGGCTGCGCCCAATGTCACGATCATCCGTTCGACAAATGGACGCAGAAAGAGTTTTATCAACTCGCGGCCTTCACCAACGGCACCGTAACGCGTGACGGCGGTGGAACACCAGCCTTCGCCAACGGCAATCCTGTCAACCGACTCCGTGAGGAACTCAAGCAAACAGACGCCAAGGCCCAGCTCAACGGTACGCCGCTACTGATGCTTAATTCCAATTTGTACCGAGTCTCATTTAATATCAATCGCAAATTGAAGTTGCCACATGATTATCGGTACGACAACGGCAAGCCGGATCAAGTCGTTGCTCCCGGAGTCCTCTGGGGTGATGTTCCCGCCACCGCGAAGACGTTATCCCCCCGCGAACAATTTGCCAGTTGGCTGACGTCAGCGGAGAACCCGCGTTTTGCCAAAACCCTGGCCAACCGACTGTGGAAAAAAGTCATGGGGATTGGTTTGATCGAACCCGTCGATGACATTCACGACGACTCGCCGTGCGAGAATGCAGAGTTGCTTGAGCTGCTGACGCAAGAACTAGTTCGGCTGAAATTCGACGAGAAGGAATTCTTGCGAACCTTGATGTACACCAAAACCTACCAGCGCGAAAGCAGCGATTTCGATCCTTCAGAAGCAGAGTTTTACCACTATCCCGGGCCAACTTTGCGGCGCATGTCTGCCGAGCAAGTTTGGGATTCCATTTTGACCCTGGCGATCTACAACCCATTCCCCTTCGAACTGCCAGATTCTCAAGCGTTGAGTGCAGCAGTCGACTTGGACTTGTCGAAAGTCAACCTGCAAGAGCTGCAAGCCCGAGCCACTCGCTTTGATGAAACGGTTGGGCCGGCAGCTCGCAACAAAGTCATGAACACTGCAGCGTATCGCAGGCAGGTGCTCGCACGGGCGTCTGAATTGCCTTCGCCGCTACCTCCTGAACACTTCGTCAGGCAATTTGGCCAATGCGATCGCGAGACGATCGAAGGAGACAGTACCGATCCAACAGTGCCCCAATTGCTGACGATGTTTAATGGACCATTCACTCATATGATGCTCGAAAAAGGCTCAGTGATTTACGACAGTATCCTCAGTAGCAGCACGCCGCGGCAAGCCATGGAAGTCATGTTCCTGACGATTCTGAATAGACCACCCACTGCCCGGGATCGGGATACAGCCATGCGTGAAATTAGTCGGGGTGACACGGCCATGGGCTACGGCAACGTGGTTTGGGCGCTGATCAATACGCGTGAGTTCATTTTCATTCAATAGTTATCGTCTACCCGAGTACCAAAATGCAACCACGCTTTAGCATCCAGAATATCCCCTTTGAGCCTCTGCAACGTCGTTCTTTCATGGCCGATGCCGCCGCCAAAATGCTTGGGGTTTCTTTCGCTGGATCAGCCATTGGCGGCGCACTCAATTCTCAGTCCTTGGCCGCCGACCCTCCCGCTGTGGTGGGTAAAGCCAAAAGCGTTATCTATCTGTACATGACGGGGGCGATGAGCCACTTGGACACGTTTGATCCCAAACCGGGCACAAGCAGCCAGGGTGAAACGAAACCGGGCAAGACCCGCGTTCCAGGCATCGAAATCAGTGACAAACTACCCAAACTCGCGTACCTGATGAACGAAATTGCGATCGTGCGTTCGCTGACCACACTCACCGGCGCGCACGAGCAAGGCAACTACTTGATGCATACGAGTTTCAAGCCGTTGAACTCGATTCGACATCCTGCCTTAGGAGCCTGGGCCAGTCACATTTTATCGAAGCGCAATGCCAGTCTCCCATCGAACGTGTTGATTGGGTCTTCAGCCGGCCACCCTGGTTCTGGATTCCTGCCCGCCGCCATTGCTCCAGTTCCCGTTTCCAACCCGGCCGTTGGGTTAGAGAATACGCAGAGTCCCAGTTACTTGACCGACGACCAGTTCAAAAAGCGCATGTCATTGTCGAATCAGTTCGATCAAAAATTCAAGAGTGCCTACGATAGCCGTCTGATTGAAGCCTACGATCAAACGTATCGTGAAGCTGTGAAGCTGATGAGCTCCTCCGAGTTGAAGGTATTCGACATCAAGGAAGAAGACGAAAAGGTACGTGAGTTTTACGGCGCTGATCGTTTAGGTCAAGGTTGTCTGCTGGCGCGCCGCCTGGTAGAGGCAGGGGTGCGGTTTATCGAAGTCGAATACGGCAGTTGGGATCATCACAACGATATTTACAATCGACTGTCCCCCATGCAAGCCAACCTGGATAATGCGCTGGGTGCCCTGATTCGTGACCTGCAGACCAAGGGACTGCTTAGCCAAACGTTGGTCGTACTTGCCACCGAGTTTGGTCGCACTCCTACCATCAATGAAAACGCGGGGCGCGACCATCACCCTGGGGTCTTCTCGGGCCTATTGTGTGGAGCTGGAATTCGCGGTGGAGTCGCCTACGGGAAATCCGACGAACTTGGTAATTCGCCGGAGGAGGACTCTGTTTATCCCGAAGACTTTAATGCCACCATCGCCGCCGCCATGGGCTTGCCGCTGCAGCAGGAGTTCATCGCTCCCAACGGCCGCCCCTTCAGGATCTGCGACAAGGGCGAGCCGATAACTAAGCTGCTGACCTAAAACGTATTCAGCTATTTGTTCTTGCAGTATCGCTCTAGCCAGTCGAAAAAGACGCGATTCCAAAGCACGCTATTTTGAGGCGCATTGACCCAATGCCCCTCATTAGGGAAATACAAGAAGCGGCTGGGGATGCCTTGCACTTTGGCGGCCGTAAATGCCTCCATCCCTTGCGTTATGGGCACACGAAAGTCCTTCTCGCCGTGAATCACTAGCAGCGGTGTCTTCCAATTGCCAATGAACTTGTGTGGTGAGAATCGCGCGTAGTCCGCCGCAACTTGCGTACTCTTCCAGTAGGGTCCGCCT